>JAYVCM010000408.1:0-2560 GCA_043749955.1 Limisphaerales bacterium
GATGATGCCGATGTGCAGCCGCTCCAGATTTTCGCCCAGCCAGCCGTGATTCAGCGTCAGCGGACTCGCGAGATACGGCACGCCGGAAAATGCCACGAGGCCGATGCGGTCGTTCGGACGTTTCGCGACGAAATCTTTCAGCACGCCGGACGCGATGCTGAAGCGCGTGAGTTTTTCCGCCGGCCGGCCCATGTCCACCGCCATCATGGACCACGACAAATCCAGCACCAGCATGATGTCAATGCCCGGCGTCTCGGTCTCGACGTGATAATTCGCGAAGCGCGGCCCGGCGAGCGCGACGATGCCGAGCGCCACCGCGAGCAGGCGCAGAAAATATAAAAATCGTCCCGCCGCCGCGCGTGCTTTTGCGCCCGCCGCGCGCGCGATGTCCGCGCTGGAAAAGGTCAGCGCCGACAGCCGGCCGGTCTGGCCGAGCAGCAGCGCATAAACCGGCAGCAGGCCGAGCAGGGCCAGCAGCCAGGGAAATTGAAATTCAAATTCGCCGTTCATTCGGTAGTGGCACAGGCATCTTGCCTGTGGGTTTCAGAGAACGAATTTTCTTTGCGACAGAAACAAATGCGAACCGAACCGGAAAAATTCGCCGCTTTCTCCCTCACCCTGACCCTCTCCCGCTGGGAGAGGGAATCGCCGTTGTCTGCTTTCAAAAAATCGGATGCCGAGCGAGCCGAAGCCGGCCGTGGATTTGCCAGGACGCTGGAAACAATTCTCCCTCTCCGCTCCATCGGATGGAGGGGAGAGGGCCGGGGTGAGGTGAGGCTTCCCGCAGCAAACGAACGCCCAACCACGCTCCCACCCCTCACCCTGACCCTCTCCCCTCCGAGGGGAGAGGAAACAGCCGCTGGCTGCGTTTGGAAATTTATTGCCTCCGAGCAGAAGTCCGCCGTGGATTTGCCAGGACGCTGGCAGCAATTCTCCCGCTCCCAGCGGGAGCGGGCCGGAGTGAGGGGGAAGTTGTCGCGGTTCATTTTACAATGCCAGTCTGGGAGGCAGATTGTGCGCGTTGTTTTTCCGCGAGCGAAACAAATTCCAGTGCACGGTTCGCGGCGTTGATCGGCGTGGCGGCGGCTGACGGAGAAAACTTTTTGGCATCGCATTCGTGCAGAAAACTGGAAATTTTTTGGGCGAGTTCCGCGCCAATTTGTTCCTGCCCCTCCATCGCCGCGCAAAATTCTTTCGTGGTCAATTCCGCGGCGGGCAGTGCAAACGCGGCGCTGACGTAGCGGCGCAGGATTTGCGAGACCTCGCTCAACAGTTTTCCGTCCTCCGGCTGATGCAGCAGTTTCGTCAGCGCTGCGCGCGCCAAAACTTCCGGCGGCGGAACGACCGCCGGTTTGGGCTGGAGCATTTTCCACAAAACGAGAGCCACCAAAATGATGAGCGCGATGCTGCCAATGATAACAAACATTCCATGCTGCTCCCAGAATGTCGGCCGGATTTCGCCGTAGGCCGGCACGAGCGCGGGCGGCTCGTTCGTGGCGGGCTGGGCAAAAAGCGGCAAGGCGGAGAAAATAAAAAACATCCAACATTCAATCCCGCAAGGCGGGACCCAGCACCGAATGAAAACGCGGGCACGCCGCAGCCTTGGACGTTGAGCGTTGAATGTCGAATGTTGAATGTTCATTCCGAATTCAACCACG
This sequence comes from Limisphaerales bacterium, assembly GCA_043749955.1. GTDB lineage: Bacteria > Verrucomicrobiota > Verrucomicrobiia > Limisphaerales > UBA11358 > UBA11358. The sequence goes on from JAYVCM010000408.1 coordinate 1,659, forward strand.
TCGCCGTCCGCGGCGGATTTCAAAAAACCGCTGCAGCACGGGCGCGAACGGTTCGGTGGTGTTGAGGCGCAGCGTGTCCACGCCGGTGCGGATGAGCGCGCGATCGAGTTCCGCCAGCCGTTCGGTGTTGATGGCGGCAAAACATTCGCGCACGGCGTTGCGGGTGGAATCCAGTTCCAGCAGTTCGCCCGTCTCGGCGTCCTCGATGGTGAGCAGGCCGGCGTCCGGCAACGTGCTCTCGCGCGGGTCGTGCAGGTGCAGGCAGACGACATCGTGCCGCGTGTTGGTGAGGCCGAGTTCGGCGATGACGTCGCGGGATTGGAGCGCCGGTCTCCGACCCGGCGTGTCGGTTGTTGTTTTGGAACGCGCCGGGTCGGAGACCGGCGCTCCGCTATGCAAAAAATCCGTGAGCAGAAAAACAATCGCGCGGCGGCGGAGAACGTGGTTCAAAAAAACGAGCGCGCCGGAAATGTCCGTCGCGCGACGGCGCGGCTTGAACATGAGCATTTCGCGGACGAGGCGGAGAATGTGGCGGCGGCCCTTGCGCGGCGGGACGAACAATTCCACTTCATCCGTGAAGAGCAGCAGCGCAACCTTGTCGCCGTTTTTGGCGGCGGACATGGCGAGGGTGGCGGCGATTTCAGCGGCGAACTCGCGCTTGGTGCGGCTGGCGGAGCCGAAAGTGGACGACGCGGACACGTCCACGGCGAGGACGACGGTGAGTTCGCGTTCCTCGCGGAAACGTTTCACGAACGGGCGGCCGAGGCGATGCGTGACGTTCCAGTCAATGTCGCGCACGTCGTCGCCGGGGATGTATTCGCGGAGTTCCTCGAAGTCCATGCCGCGCCCCTTGAAGCCGCTCAAATACGCGCCGCCCATCGTGTCGTTCACGAGGCGGTTCG
>JAYVCM010000409.1:0-11292 GCA_043749955.1 Limisphaerales bacterium
CGCGGCGACAACGCGGTGTGATTTTGAACCGCTGACCGGCGCTGATTGGCGCTAAACCAAAAGGACAAGCAAGGTTGCCTGTTCGTTTTTTTTTGACCCAACGACTATGTTCGTCTTGTTGCACTCGCTTCGGCGAGTATTTTTGCGGCGCGGGGAGGCCAAGATATGTGCGGCTTTACGACGCTTTCTGGCGGGGCGGGCGTTGGTGCATTGGGTTTGAAATTTAGCTGTCGCCTCCATGAGACAAAATCCTGCCAAAAAATCTTCCCATGAACTCTGGGAAATCCGGCGGACTGAAACCATTCGCGCGCCACGGAATAGGAAATGCCGGCTGCGACGGCAAAGTCTTTGATGTTAAGAGCCTGATCCGCGTCGCGTTTGCGGCGAACCGCGCACGGATCAATGTCTCGAAGTTGCTTGTCACGGGTCATCTTTTTCGTTGATTGCCTGTTTATGTCCGCGCCAGTTTAAGCCGGAAGTTTTTTTGAATCTGCCCGCGCCAGTTGTTCATCACCTGCGCCTGCTCCGCGTAACCTGGCCACTTTGACACGGCAGCACGAACTTCTTCGACAATGGCCTCGGCTCGTCCCCGTTTCATCAAGGCGTTTTTAGCACACGCACGGAAGTCCGCCAGCGTGAATCCCTCCCGCTTGCCGTTCATGGTCATCTGGTGTGTTGCCGTCCAGTCGCCGGCCGGATTGTAGCTGTAGGTCACGTCAAAAGCCGGCGCGAGCGACCAGCTCCCAGCCTTGTCCATCAGGAAGGTGATGTTCTTGACGTGGTCGTCCTGGTTGCGGGCGATGATGTTGAATGTCATCCGGCGAAACTGTTCTTCCACCGCTGCCATCGGCAGGTTTAGTTGGCGAATCGTCAGCAATGCCTGTTCGTATGAATACGCGCCCGCGTGGTTAAAATCAAAATGGGCCAGCGCACAGAGCGATTGCATGTGCAGTTTCTCGCCGCCTTCAAGCCGGTCGAAGCGCCGCGTCATAAAATGCCGCCGTCCGCCTTCTTCCAGCAAACGACACTCGCTCATGGCGATTCCCGTCGCCCTCGCCATCAAATAATACGCGTATTCAATCGCGCCGTAGCCCTTGGGGTCTTCCAGTTCCTTGTCCTTATTGCCGGTGACACCGTCAAATTTCAGCAGCCAGTAATCGAATCCTTGTCCCGCCGCAATCTGTCCCGAACGGACTTCATGGGTCTCGCGGTTCCAGGCGATCACCGCCTTCGCCCGCGCACCACCGGCGGACGTGCCGACCCGCAGAATGTCATTCAAAGCGTTTTTCCGGCTCGCGCTGGCAAAAGTGGTTTTCAAATTTTTTCGATGGGTTAAAACTTCCGACGCCAGCCTGACCAACGCATCAATCTCAATCTTTTTGGCCGGCTGCGGCTGCGGCCCGATGGCCGGCAAGAATTCCAACGCGCCCATGCCGCGCGGGCCGGTGTAGCAAAGACGCTCCACGGCGTTGAAACTTTCGGGCGTCCGTCCCTGCGTCGCCAGCCACGCATCAATAAGGGCGTTGCCGAAACGATCAGGCAACGAGTCCGCCAGCAAGCCGGGCAGACCATGAAAGGTTTTCTGCGGCAATTCTGTGAAAACATAAACCTGATCGCTCAACGGCATCGTGATGGGCGAAAGCTCAATGCCACTACGCGCAAAGGCTGGATCATATTGAAACGCCGCATGGCTGGCGTCGTCCTGCAATGAAACCGCCCCGATGGTTCGCCCCCAAAGCCTGACCTCGGCCACCGTCATGATTCATTCCCCCATTGCCATTTTGCAGCGGATGGTCTGACGGCTTTTGCGGCGGACGCGCGCTGACGCTGGCGTCCACGCAATTTCAAGTGCGCCACCGGGCTGGGCACGGACTCGGCTACCAGCAAGTCAAAGCGATCCAGCAAATCCAATACGCGACACACGCGGATGAAGCCTGACAAATGCGTTGCCACCGCCCCTGCCTCCAGCCGCTCGACCGTGCGCTTGGAGACGCCAGCCTGCTCGGCCAGTTGCGCCTGAGTCAGATTACGCCCCAGCCGGATACGGCCCAGCCGCCCGCCCAATTCAGAGAGCACCGCATCATCCGTGGCTTGTTTGTTTATTTTCATTACACGTCAAATGTGGCGAATAATAACGATTTCGTCAACCAATTCGCCTGTTATGACGAATACAACTTAAAATCTTTATCCTGCCCTTTCGCGTCTGAAACATCACGGCCTCTGGATTAACTCGCCTCCTCCGTGGCACGATTGAACTTGAAACCGGCTGGAACAGGGACTTCATCTGCGCGGGGGCGTTAACTGTCCGTTAAACATTCACTGCGGCTTGTATTGCGCCTTCGCCTCCGGCAGCCACGCCTGCAACTGCTGGATGCGCGTTTCATCCGTCGGATGTGTGCGGAAAAAAGCCATATAAGCCGGCGCCGCATTGCCTCCACCTTGCTGGTTGAATTCCATGAACCGCTGCCAGAACTGCACCGCCGCTTCCGGGTTGTAGCCGGCGCGCGCCATGTAGATCACACCGATGTGGTCCGCCTCGGATTCCTGCGCCCGGCTGTGCGGCAGTTCGCGAGCACCCTTCAGCGTGAGTCCGTAGGCGGCCCCGGCGAGTGCGGTCACGCGCGGATCGGAGTTCGCCATTGCCGTGCCCAGCGCCTGGCCGCCAAGCTGGATCACCATGCCTTCGCTCATCCGCTCCGCGCCGTGCCGGGCGACCGCGTGGGCGACTTCATGCCCGATGACCGTGGCCAGCCCCGCTTCATCTTTCGTGATCGGCAGGATGCCGGTGTAAACGCCGACCTTGCCGCCCGGCAGACAAAACGCGTTCGCCTCCTTGCTTTCAAAGACGACAAATTCCCATTGCGCCTTCGGCATGTCCGGTCCGGCGATGGCCGCGATGCGTTTGCCGACTTTTTGCACGAGCGCGTTCGCGGCTGCGTCATGGCTGATGGGCGTGCCTTTTTTCATTTCGCCAAAGCTCGACAGGCCGAGCGTCATTTCCTGGTCCGGCGAAACCAGCGCGGTGAACTGGGAACGCCCCGTGACCGGCACCGTGCCGCAGCCGGAAGTGAAAAATGCGGCGGCGACCACGGCGGCGCAAAGGATGAATTGGGGGAACAAATGTGATTTCATGCCGCTAAAGAAACAGACCGGCGGGGAAAACTCAAACTGGAAAATTTTGAGGTGGTGCAGTCTTTCCAGTCAGGCGGAGCGGCGAATGGTTTCAGTCCGCTGAAATCAAGAATGAAATCAAGAATGCCATTGAGCCGGCTTAGGGACTTGTTTGCCGGTTGCTGCTGCAAACGCGCGTCGAAGATTTTCTACAGCACCGGCGCCACGCGCGCGGGCAGCCGGCGGGAAATAACCGCCGAGACGCGGAGGCCGCAGAGAATCGCCGGGGCGGAACGAACCGGCTGCTTTGGGAGCGCGGTATTTCTCCCGCTTCACCGCACGAACGTCCTAAGCCGAATCCATGCGGTGGGAATTCAACGCCAAGGCGCAAAGCAGCCAAGACGCAAAGCGGTGAAAGAAAACCTCAATCGGCTGATTCACAGCCAGCACCCACCAAACAGTGCCAGCCGACACTGGAATGGAAACAGATTCGATGCCTTTGCGTCTTTGCACCTTTGCGCCTTGGCGTTAAAAATCTTCTGCATCGTTCCGGCTAAGGCGTCAGATGCAATTGGACACTCCATCCGGCTTGGACGTTGAAGCGGCATAAATGCCGCGCTCCGGCCGCCACGTTCCAATTGAAACAACTCTGCGCTTCTCCGCGTCCTCCGCGCCTCCGCGTTTCTCCGGGCGTTTACTTCACCGGCCGTTTGCTCCAGTAGTTCGCCAGCACCGAGCCGCTGATGTTCATCCACGGAATGAAGATCGCCGCCGCCAGCCCGACCGTGCCGAGCTTGCCCATCGCGTTCGCCAGGCCGGACGCCATGCCGCCGTTTTGCAGGCCCACCTCGAACGCGATGCTGCGCGCGGAATTTTTGTCCAGCCCCGCCGCGCGGCTCAAGTAGTAGCCGAAGAAATAACCCGCCGTGTTGTGCAGCACCGACGCGAGGAACAGCAGCGCGCCGACCTGGAGCAGATTGTCGCGCCCCGACGCCGTGGTCATCGCCGTGACATACAGGATGCCGACGATGGCCAGCGTGGGCATGAACTTGTCGAGGCGCGGAAAACTTTTCGCCAGTGCGTGATACGCCGTGCCGATGACGAATGCGCTCAACAAAAATCCGCCCAGCGAAATCGCCGTGAGCGCGTCGTTTGCAAAACGCGTTTTCAAAAATTCCCAGCCGCCGAAAATCAAAAACACCAGCCACACGGCGGCGAACCCAGCGATGGCGTAAATAATTTTCCGGCCGCGCGCGGAATTGGATTTCCCCCTCTCCGCTCCCTCGGAGGGAGGGGAGAGGTTTGGGGTGAGGTGAGGGTTTTTGTCCGCGCTCGCCAAAATTTCCCCGCCTTTCAGATAATCATGGATCAACGCCGCGCCGATCGGCACAAGGACGATTTTGATGATCTCCACCATCATATTGAAAAACTTCACCTCCACCATCGTGCCCGCGAGCAGCTTCATCCACAGCGGCGTCATGATCGGCGCGATCATCGTCGTCACCGCCGTGACCGTGACGGACAGCGCGAGATTGGATTTGGCCATGTAAGCCATGACGTTCGACGCCAAGCCGCTGGAACAGGAGCCGATGAGGATGACGCCCGCCGCGATCTCCGGCGGAAAAGAGAAAATTTTCGTCAGCGCCAGCCCGACCAGCGGCATCACGGAGAAATGGCAGATGATGCCCACGAACACGCCGCGCGGCGCTTTCGCCACGCCCGCAAAATCCTTCAGGCTCATCTGCGTGCCCATGCCGAACATGACCATCTGGATGGCGATGAGCATGACCCATTTGTTCTTCATGTCGAAATCGCCGACGTGCAGAAAGCTCGCCGGATAAATCATCGCCGCCGTCACGACCGCGATGATCCACGCCGTGAACTGGTAGCCGCTGAATCGTTTGGAGAAGCGCAGGCCGAGGGCGAGTGAAACCGCAGCGATGACGGCGATGGGCTGCCAGAGCACGGGGTGATTAACCAAAGCCATTGAAAACACCACCAAAACCAGGGGAATGGTTGTAATAAGCAAATATTTTCCCAGCGGATACATTTAATTCGGATTCTTGGGAACATCGAACATCGAACACCCAACATCCAACATCCAAAGAAATGCCCGAACAACACCCATTGGATGTTGGGTGTTCGATGTTGGTTGTTGGTTGTTTTCCATTTTCACAACACCGTCGCCAGATAATCCACCGCGATTGCCGGGCTCGCCAGAATCGGCACGCGCCTGTCCGCCGGCGCGAGCGTATCCACCACGCGCGCCATCGAAGCCTGCGCGAGCACGACGACGTCCACTTGCTGCGACAATTCCTTCAACGCCGCCGCGACCTTCGCATCGTGCGTCGCCGCGTCGCCGCTCATCAACGCCTCGAACGCGCCTTCGCACAGCCGCGACGTGAGTGCGATTTCTTTTCCCGCCTTGTCCGCGCGGCGCTGGATCAAATCCGCCGTCGGCTCCAGCGTCGTCCGCAGCGTGGCGATGACGCCGATTTTCTTTCCGGTTGCGACCGCGCGATCCGCCATCGGCTGGTCCACGCGCAGCACCGGCACGCCGATCAATTTCGCGCCCGCCTCCACCGCCGGGCCGATGGACGAGCAGGTGACCATGATGTAATCCGCGCCCGCCAGCTCGGCGGATTCCAGATAGCTGGCGACGCGACGCGCAATCGTCGGCGTCAGGCTGCCGGCGGCGATGATGCCTTTGACAAGGCTGTCGTCGGCGATGTTGAAGACGTTCACGCCGGGCAGTTTTTCTTGGCACAACTGCGCGAACACCGGCACGAGCGTGGCCGAGGTGTGGACGAGACCGAGAGTTTTTTGTTTCATAAATTTTGAAATGGGCGGAGCGGCAGCTCCGCCCTACCAGACTTGGTAGGGCTGCGCTGCCGCGCAGCCCAAACTTACATTGTTCCGTTTTTCACAATTCTAAAATAATTTTCCGCGCCGACCTGGCCGCCCTTGAACACCACTTCCAATCCGTCGGCGGGCGAGCCGGGCGCGAACGCGCGGCACAGCGGCGCGCCCGGTGTCAACGTGGCGATCATCGCCAACGCCTCAATCCCCAATGCCCGCGCGGCAAAGCTCGACGTGTCGCCGCCCGCGATGCACAGGCGCCGGACGTTGGATTGCGCCAGCGCGCCGCGCAAAACTTCGCCCAGCGCCGTTCCGAGAATTTTTGCGGTGTTGTTTTTCAACTTCGCCACAATGCGTTTGTCTGAACCGCTGCGCGTGGTGTGAACGATGACACTGCGGCCGGCGTGGAGAAATTTGGCGGCGGCGTTCGCTGCCCGCAGAATTTCCTTCGCAGAATTTTGAAGCGAGCCAAGTGCGCCCGCATCCAGCGCGACTTCGGCAAAGCCATGTTTCAACGCCCAGCCAATCTGCCCGCCCGTCACCGGCGAACAACTGCCCGACCCGACGAGCAGCATTGTAGCGTCAGGCATCTTGCCTGACGTAGAGGGCGGCATCCTGCCGCCCGGAAAAAACGCTGAACTTTGCTGCGACCTCCAAAAAACCGAACCGCTTCCGGCTGGCGCGAGGTTTTTTCCGCCGGGCTGGAAGCCCGGCTCTACGGCAGGCAGGATGCCCGCCGCTACATTCCAATGCGCCGCCAGTGCCGCCTCAATGCCCGACGAGCCGACGGAAAACAACGGGCGTTTCGCGCTCGCATGTTCATCCATCAATCCGCCGATGCGCGCGAGCTGTTCCACGCAAAGCGCGTCGAACAACACCACGTCCGGCTTGCCGGCGAGAAGTTTTTTGAGCGCGGCGCGGGCGGCTTTTTCCGGCAGCGCCACTTGCAAGATGTCGAACAGCGCGATTTTCTTTTTTGTCTGCTTCGCCAGGTGCACGCGCAAATCCGCCTCGTCCATCGGCGTGATCGGATGTTGGCTGATGGACGGATGCCGGTCCAGCCGATGAATCGCACCGTCGCTGCCGATGCCGTAGCGTGCGAAGTGCTGGCCGAAAACCGTGTAGCGTCCCAGCGCCGGCGCGGCGACGAGCAGCGGGATGAACGGCGCGGGGAAAATTTTCGTGGCCACGTCAATCACGCGCCCGATGCTGCCAATCGCCGGCGAGGAATCAAACGTGGAACAAATTTTATAATGAACATGCCGCGCGCCGAGGGCTTTTAGTTTTTTCAGCGCCGGACCCAATTCTTTTTCCATCGCGTCCGGCGTCATGGAGCGCGTCCTGCCCGCGACGCCGACGGCTTCCAAATCGGGAAACCGATTCAACTGCGCGCGGGTCGGCGGCTCGATGAACAGCATGGCACGGATGCCCGCGCTCGTGAGCTGCTCCAGCGCATCGGTCGAGCCGGTGAAGTCGTCGCCGTAGAAGGTGAGGAGAAGCCGGCTCATGCGAAGGCTGGGAAACATTCAACATTCAACATTGAACGCTCAACGTCCAAGGAACTGCCCGTGCGCCCGCCGTTGAATGTTCGGAGTTGAATGTTGAATGTTGAATGTTTTTTTCTCATCCGCCTTTCTTTCCAAATTTCTCCACCGATTTTTTCAGTTCCGGATATTTCACCGCCGCTTGTTCCATCGTGAGTCCTTCGACGGCCGCTTCCCACCATGTTTGCAGCGAGCGCACGCCCGCCGCCGGGCCGTCGGGATGCGCCATGATGCCGCCGCCGGCCATGTAGAGCAGATCCACGGTCTGCGTGCGGCGATAGGTTTCACAGGCCTGCCCGCCCCATTGGCCCGAGGAAACTACTGGCAGCACCGACATTCCTTCGAGCAGCGGTTTGAGGCACGACTCGATGGAGCGGACAACCGAATCATCGCTCTCCCAAAATTTGTTGGCGATGCCATTGACGTGAATCTGATCCACACCCGCGAGCCGCCAGAGTTTTTGATACGCGGGAAACTCGATGCCGAGCAGCGGATGCCGGTTCAACATGCCCCAGCCATTGCGATGGCCGTGAATCGCCAGCGCGCCGAGGTCGCAAATCTTTTTCGCGCCCGCCAGGCCCACGCTGTTCAGCGAAATCATCGCGCACGTTCCGCCGGACTTCACGACCTTCTCGTAGTGCCGCTGCATCGCGTCCAGCTCGTCGCTGACGTTGAACGCATACATGACTTTTTTGCCGGTGCGCTGCGCATGATGGTTGATGACGCGCATGACAGCCTCCACGCGTTCGTTGAACGGCGAGTGCGGCGGATCGGCCAGCAGCTCGTCGTCCTTGATGAAATCAATTCCCGCCTCGACGAGCGTCTTCACGAGTTCCGCCGTCTGCTGCGGCGACAGGCCGATGCTCGGCTTGATGATCGTGCCGATGAGCGGACGTTGGAGTTCAAGCTTTAGCTTGTCCGCGCTTTCGCCCGACGGGGAACAATCCCGCCAGGCGGTGCGGGATTGAACTCCAACGCCCGTCAGCCGCCGCGTGCCCGCCACGCCGAATTTCGGCCCGCGAAAATGATTGGCGAACACCGGCGGCAGGGCCAGGTCCATCAGCTTGAGGCCGGAGAACTGCGACAGCTCGTAAAGATTTCCCTGCACCGTCGAGACCAGCGCCGGCAGGTTGAACCCGACATTTTCCACCGGCCACGACACGACAATCTCCGCGCGCTGAAATTTTCCGCTCGCGCTGCGGCAGCCGGGCAGGCTTGGTTCGCCCACGGTTTCGAGCGGCGTGATTTTTTCCACGCGCGCGGCGAAGCGCTGTTTCAACTCCTCGGTTTCGCCCGGCACGGCGACGAAGGTGCCGGACGATTGCTCGCCCGCGAGCGCCGCCGCCGCCGTTTCCACGACCAGCGGCGTTTCGATCAGATAGGTGGCGAAAATTCGTTCCATGCTTGGATGGCTTGAGTGTGCGGCTTTCTTGTAGCTTATCCAAGCCCGGCGAGTCATCTAAAAACCGCCGAAAGACTTTGGAAAAACGACAGCGTGGCGGCAGGCGTCCCCGCCTGCCGTAGAGGGCGGCATCTTGCCGCCCGGAAAAAAAGTCTCGCTTTGCCAATGCGTTTGGAGTTTTTAACGCTGCAGGTGTAAATGAATGTTTTATCCGCCGGGCGGGACGCCCCGGCTCTACGGCAGGCAGGATGCCTGCCGCTACCAATTGTGCGTGGTTGCGCGCCGTGGCCAGACCGCGTAAAACTTCTGGCACGCATGGAATTTGAACCGGAGCCAACAGAGACCACAGAGCCACGGAACGCCAGGCTCCGTTCCCTCTGTGTTCTCCTGTTATGTTTTTCGGCCGCGCCCGCCTTCGCCGCCGCGCCGGACTGGGAAAACGAGCAGGTGCTGCACCTCAACACCGAGCCGCCGCGCGCGACATTTGTCCCGTTCGCAACGGTTGAGCAGGCGTTGAACGGCGACTTCACGAACTCGCCGTTTTATTTGTCGCTGAACGGCGCATGGAAATTTCACTGGGTTGGAAATCCCCGCGAGCGTCCAACGAATTTTTTTGAAACGAACTTCGACGATGCGAACTGGACAAACATTCCCGTGCCGTCGAACTGGGAAATGAAAGGCTACGGCACGCCGATTTATCTCGGCTCCGGCCACACGTTCAAGATGGACCCGCCGCGCGTGACGGGCGAGCCGCCGACCAACTGGACGGCGTTCGTCCAGCGCAATCCCGTCGGCTCATATCGCAAAACTTTTTCACTGCCGGAGAAATGGGATGGCCGCCGTGTGTTCATCCATTTCGACGGCGTGGATAGCGCGTTTTACATTTGGTGCAACGGCGAGCGTGTGGGTTTCAGCAAGGACAGCCGCACGCCGGCGGAGTTTGACCTCACGGATTTCGTCAAGCCAGGCTTGAACCAAATCGCGGTGGAAGTGTATCGCTGGAGCGACGGCAGCTATCTCGAAGACCAGGACATGTGGCGCATGAGCGGCATCTATCGCGGCGTGTATCTTTACTCGACCGCCGCCGCGCGCATCCGCGATTTCACCGTGCGGACGGAGTTGGATTCCGATTACGGCGATGCGACACTGCAAATCAAACCGGAGCTTTGGGCGAAAAATATTTCGCTGTCCAACTGGACGGTGCGGGCGCAGTTGTTTGACGCGAAGAAGCAGCCGGTTTTATTTTTTGAGCCTGAGGCGATTCGTGAAACGGAACGCCGGTCTCCGACCCGGCAAGTTGAAAACCGGCCAGACCAGAAACGCGCCGGGTCGGAGACCGGCGTTCCAATGCTTGCTCACGACGCGGCGGAGATTTTGAATCCGGATTTCAGCGCGAAGATTCTGGACGACCGGATGCCACAGCGCGGCGAACCCAAGTTCGCCTGGCTCGAAGCCCGCGTCAAAAATCCCGCGAAGTGGACGGCGGAAACGCCCAATCTTTACACGCTCGTCCTCACGTTGAACGACGAGACCGGAAACGTGATTGAAGCCGACAGTTGCCAGATTGGTTTTCGGAAAATTGAAATCCGCGACGGAGTTTTTCTCATCAACGGCCAGCCGATCCGGTTGCGCGGCGTGAACCGGCATGAGATTGATCCCGACACCGGCCACGCGCTTTCGACCGAGCGGATGATTCAGGACATCACCTTGATGAAGCAGGCGAACATCAACGCCGTGCGCACCTGCCATTATCCCGACGACCCGCGCTGGTATGACCTTTGCGACCGATACGGGCTTTACGTTCTCGACGAGGCGAACATCTGCACGCACGGCACACGCGGCTCTTTGGCGAATGATCCGCGCTGGACGGGCGCGTTTTTGGACCGCGCGCAGCGCATGGCGGAGCGCGACAAAAATCATCCGTCGGTAATTATTTGGTCAATGGGAAATGAATCCGGCTACGGCCCGAACTTCGCGGCGATTTCCGGATGGCTGCACGCGTTTGACCCGACGCGCCCGGTGCATTACGAGGGCGCGCAGGGAGTGGCGGCGGGCGTCCCGCCTGCCGTAGAGGGCGGCATCCTGCCGCCCGGAACTGGCTATAAAATTCAGAGCGTCTCACGATTTCGCACGCCGGTTCCGCCGGGTGAGACGCCACGGCTCTACGGCAGGCGGGACGCCCGCCGCTACATCCAAGGCCTGCCGGACGACCCGCCGACCGTGGACATCATCGGAAGATTTTACCCACGCCTCGCGACGGAAACTTACGCGAAGCCGGATGACGCGTGGAATCTGCGCTGGAACAAGCTTTTGGAAATCGCACGCGTAGAAAGTAGTGGCACAGGCATCTTGCCTGTGAGTTTCAAGACTGGTGGC
>JAYVCM010000410.1:0-3410 GCA_043749955.1 Limisphaerales bacterium
ACCCTTGTCTCCACGAACGCCTCGGCCACGCCGGGTGAAATTGACTTTCATTACAGCGCCACCATTACCTCGAAAGTGCCGGAGAACCGCCCGTTTCAATTGGGCGACCGCGTGGAGATAGAGATCAGCCAGTTCCTGCTCGCTCCCAGACATGGTCGCAATAACTACTACGGCACCGTGCTGCTCTACATTGTCGGCCAAGGTATCGTGCCGTGGGCGGAGGGACAAGATATGGGCTTCAACGGCGGCATCGTCGGCGGCGTCAACCAGAGTCTCGACTCGTATCCTTTGGCCACGAACGCATGGCTCGGCGGACTGACGACGTTGCCTTATCAATACTCCAGCGAGCCGGAACATCGTTTCAAGCAGACGGCGGGAAACATCTCACCCACGAACGGACTGCCGTTCATGCTCGGACGGCGGTTGCATCACACCGACTTTGGCGATGGCAACCATTCGGAGCCGGATAATCCGGTTTTCACTGAACACGTCGGCCAGCTCGGGCCGAAATTTATCAACCGCAGTTGCGTCGCGTGCCACGTCAACAACGGCCGTGCATTGCCACCGGCCATTGGTGTGCCGATGCTTCAGTCCGTCGTGAAAGTAGGCAGCAATGCCACAGGCTCGCCGCATCCGACCCTTGGCTCCGTGCTGCAACCGCAGGCCACCAGCGGGCCGACCGAGGGCAGCGTTACGATTGCAAGTTATACGACCACCAGCGGGCAATACGGCGACAGCACTCCCTACTCGCTCCAAAAACCGAACTATGCCTTCTCCGGGACGACTCCGGCATTTTTCTCCGTGCGCATCGCGCCGCAGCTCGTCGGCCTTGGTTTGTTGGAGGCGGTGAGCGAAAGCACCATCATGGCTTTGGCCGATCCGGGCGACACTAACCTGGATGGTATTTCCGGCCGCATCCAAACGGTGCTCGATCCGCAGACCAGCCAGCAACGTCTCGGGCGTTTCACCCACAAAGGCGGGAAGGCTCGTATCAGCCACCAAATTGCCGGCGCCCTCAACACGGACATGGGAGTAACGACCTCGATTTTCCCGATGCTCGACGGCGATGCGACCAACGGAGTTCCCGAACTTGCCGACGCCGACCTCGACAAGATGACACGTTATGTCGCCCTGCTCGGTGTCAGCGCGCGGCGCGACCTGACTAATGCCCAGGCCCTGCAAGGTGAACAACTTTTCATAAGTGCCAACTGCGTGAAGTGTCATACCCCGACGCTGACCACCAGCGCGTATCATCCCATGACCGAGCTTCGCAACCAGGTTATTCATCCTTACACCGATCTGCTCTTGCACGACATGGGTTCCGGTCTGGCCGACAACATGGGTGAAGGCGTGGCCGCCGGTTCGGAATGGCGGACTCCGCCGCTCTGGAGCATCGGTCTCACCGCCGGGGTCAGCGGTGGCGAAGCTTATCTCCACGATGGTCGCGCCCGCAGTCTTGAAGAAGCCATCCTCTGGCACGGTGGTGAGGCTGAAGCATCGAAGGAAATTTTCCGCACCCTGTCGGCAACGCAACGCGCCGCTGTCATCGCCTTCTTGAAATCATTATAGCAATCCGGTTTGGAGCATTGAATGAAATGAAGCGCGGCCATCTTCTTGTGACATGGATGTTCGCCTCAATGGCTGCGGTCAATGCATTCGGAGCTGCGGTGGAACTGCCGGCGAAGCTGCGAGGCATCAGCACCTCCGACAAATATCTGAAGGCCGATCTGTTCGCGCTGCTGGCGCAAACGGATGTGAACGTCATCCGGCTCGGCTTCAGCGTGGATTCCACGAATCCGCCCACGGCGCAAAATCCGCTGGCTCCCTATGCCACCAATCTGGCAATTCTGGATGCGGCGCTGCCGCTGGCCCGGGCGACCGGCATCAAGATCATTCTCTGTGCGGCGGAAACCTATGGCTGGAGTCCGAATGTGTTTCAGGGCAGCGCCGCCGGCCTCGCGACTTACCGCACCAATCTGGCGACCTTCTGGACGGCCATGGCGCAACGCTATCTGAACGAACCAGCCATTGTCGCCTACGACCTTTTAAATGAACCAAAGACCGACTATTACTCCCAAGGGGCGTGGTATAACAATGTCATGCCGGCGGCGGCCGCGGCCATTCGCAGTGTGAATTCCAACATCTGGCTGGTGGTCGAGTCCGAGTATCAGGCTGCGGCCGGAGGGTTCAGCACGATGCCGGTATTGAATGACCCTTATGTGATCTACAGCTTCCATTTCTATTCCCCGCACAGCTATTGTAATCAGGGTATCCTTGGTTACCCAGGCTATACCGCGACTTATCCGGGAAGTAATTCCATGTGGGGAACGGCTCCTTATACGTTCTGGGATAAAGCAACTCTTCGTAACGAGATGCTGGAAGCCATCAATTTTTCCACAGCCCATCCGGACAAGCGGATACTGGCCGGGGAGTTCGGCGTGCTCCGCTGGGCCGCGGGTGCGGACAAATGGCTTAATGATAGCATCGAACTCTTCGAGGAGCATGGGTGGGATTGGTGCAATCACTCGCCTTCAGGCTGGAACGGCTATAACGCAACCTATGCCGCCAATGACCAGTCGGTCTCCGACGCCCCTGACGGCGGCGACCGGGGAGCGCGCTGGACGGTGCTGCACCAGTGGTTCAGTTTCAATCAACTGGACGCTTATGGAATACCGAGCGGCTGGAAGATCCAGTATTTCGGCGCGACCAATGCCGTGAATGGCGGGGCGCTGGATGACTGGGATCATGACGGGATGAACAATTGGCAGGAGTATCTGGCCGGAACCATCCCGACGAATGCCAGTTCAAAATTTCAAGTGACCGATTTCAAACGACAGGGCGGAAGTAACTTCGTGCTCCAATGGTCGAGTGTGGCGGGCAAAAAGTATTCCCTCCAGACCTCGACGAACTTGCTGGCCGGGTTTGACGGGTGGGTGACGAACCACCTCCCGGCGACGCCACCGCTCAACACGCATACGGTCATTGTGGATCAAGCCCGTAGCCGCTACTATCGCGTGATGGTGGAACCGTGAAAGCGGCCGATTCCTTCAGTTGACGGCTACGGATTGCCCGTTTGCCTTGAGGAAGCTGAATTTGCAACCGGCGGGCGGACATAAAACTAGCCGTTCGGCTAGGTTGACAGCGCAGTGGTTTTCTGTGACGATTTTCACACAGCCAGAAAAATCAAAAAACCTTAAACAAAACTTAGTATGAAATTGCAAACAAAACTGTTCAAAGCAGGTCTCGCCGCGTTGCTCCTGGTCGGTGCCGTGGAAAAATCAAATGCCGTCACCTATACCGTTGATCCCAGCGCAACCTGGCTTGGATTTATGAATGTGTTCGCCACCGGCGCGCCGGGATATGGCATCGCTGGAGCTGGAGGCTTCATATTCGCCAGTGGTTGGGGGACG
>JAYVCM010000411.1:0-5139 GCA_043749955.1 Limisphaerales bacterium
ATGGTTCGAGGACGAGGACGAGGACGAGAACGACGACGAGGAGGATTGCCGCCTTCACGCTGATCGAACTGATCCTCGTGCTCGCGCTGCTGGTGATCATCACGTCGCTCGCGGCGCCGGCGATGTCGCGGTTTGTCCGGGGGCGCGCACTGGATTCCGAGGCGCGGCGGCTGGCGGCGCTGATGCACGCGGGCCAGAGCCGGGCGGTTTCCGAAGGCTCGCCGATGATGTTGTGGGTGGATGAAAAAGCCGGCACCTACGGCCTAGAAGCGGAAACGAGCGGGGCGAACGGCGACGCGAAGGCGGAAAATCTGACGGTGGACTCGACCTTGATACTGGCGGTGGCGGGTGCGGTCGCGGCGACACCGGTGACGTTCAAAGATCTGCCGGCGATAAAATTTTTGGCGGACGGCACGGTGGACGAGAACAGCCCGCCGACTTTGAAATTGACGGACAGCGCCGGGTTTTCGCGCTGGCTGATGGAAGCGACGAACCACAACGGTTATGAAATTCGCGGCACGGAAAAGTGACGAGTGAAGCGTGACAAGTGATAAGACATGAAGATTTCGCATCACGCATCACGCATCACGCATCAGTCTGCGTTCACGCTCGCGGAAGTTTTGGCGGCGCTGCTGTTCCTCGCCATCGTGATTCCGGCGGCGGTCGAGGCGATGCACATCGCGAGCCTTGCGGGCGAGGTCGCGGCGCGCAAGGGCGGGGCGGGGCGCGTGGCCGACCGGATTTTGAACGAGAGCCTCGTGCTGACGAACTGGAACAACGGCACGCAGAACGGCACGACGAGCGAAGGCGCGCAGGAATTTCGCTGGAAGCTCGCCAGCCAGTCGTGGCCGCAGGATTCGGCCATGCAGATGGTGACGGCCGAAGTGACGTTTTCCGCGCAGGGCAAAGATTATACGGTGAAGTTGAGCACACTGGCGGGCCAGCCGGGGCTGACGGCGACGATGAATTTGACGAAGTAAATTTGACGCAGTGAAAATTAATACGAACAACAATGCGGTGACGAGTGAGACGTGATGCGTGAGGAAAACATGAAAACCTCCCATCACGCATCACGCCTCACGCATCACGCATCCGCCTTCACGCTGATCGAGATGATTCTCGCCATCGGCGTGGCGGCGATCGTGCTGGTCGCCGTGAACGCCGTGCTGTTCACCGCGCTGCACCTGCGCAGCGCGACGGCGGACCTCGTGGACGCCGCGTCGCCGGTGGACCAGACGGTGACGTTCCTGCGCCGCGACCTGCAATGCCTGATGACGCCGACGAACGGCACGAGCAAATTTCTCTCCGGCAGCTTCAAGGTCGGCAACGTGAACCGCAGCGGCGGCGGCGAACCGGTGGCGGTGGAGATGTTCACGGCCACGGGCGCGTTGAGCAGCAGCTCGCCGTGGGCCGATGTTCAGCGCGTGACTTACGGGCTGAAAAATTCTCCTACGGGTGGCGCCGCTCGCGACCTGTATCGCAGCGTGTCCCGGAACCTGCTCGCCACCGCGACGCCCGACGTGACCGGCCAGCTCATGATGAGCGGCGTGGCGAGCATCAAATTTTCCTGCTATGACGGCGCGCGCTGGAGCGAGACCTGGGACACGAGCGACGCAACTTCGCTCAACACCAACCTCCCGCTCGCCGTGCGCGTGGAAATCCAGATGGCCGGCAACAACGCCGCGACGACCGAGCCGATCAAGCTCGTCGTGCCGATTGATTCCGTGTCGCGGACGAACATGGTGCTTGCGGGCGCCACCGGAAGCTGAACATGAAAATTAAACATCCAACATCCAACATCCAACATCGAACACCCAATGGTGTCCGGTGCGCGTCTGCCTTGGATGTTGGATGTTGGATGTTGGATGTTGGATGTTTCCGCAATTCCCAAAACGGCTCCGTCCTCATCATCGTCCTGTGGATCGCCATCGGCCTGGTCAGCATTGCGCTTTATTTTGCGAACTCGATGACCTACGAGCTGCGCGCGTCGGACAACCGCGTGAGCGGCCTCATGGCGGACCAGGTCATCGAGGGCGCGGCGCGTTACGTCGGCACCGCGCTCGCGAATTTTGCCACGAACGGCGCGGTGCCGGACAACACGCAGTTCCATTGCGAGGCCGTGGCCGTGGGCGATTCCAAGTTCTGGCTCCTCGGCCGCGACCCGAACGCGGGCAATTCCACCGAGCCGTATTTCGGACTGGTGGACGAGGGCGGCAAATTAAATCTGAACAACGTCAGCACGAATGTCTTCCAGTATCTGCCGGACATGAGCGCGGATTTTGCCGACGCGCTCCTGGACTGGCGCGGCACGAACGGCATCGTCTCGCTCAACTACGCGTCGCTCGGCTACGCGCCAAAATACGCGCCGTTCGAGACGGTGGACGAACTGCGCCTCGTCTATGGCGCGACGGTGGACCTGCTCGCGGGTGAAGACCTGAACCGCAACGGCGTCCTCGACAAGAGCGAAAAAGATTTGAACAGCAACGGCGAGCTTGACCCCGGTTTGTTTGAATACACCACGGTCTATACGCGCGAACCAAATTTTCATTCCGATGGCACCACGCTGACGAACGTGAACACGGCGACTCCCTCCCAAATACGCTCAATGTTGCTAAATGCCAACATCAGCACTTCCTACGTTCCTGAATTGACGAGCACCAACGCCGATGCCCGGCCTTACGCGGGCATCTTGAGTTTTGCTGCTAGGTGCAAACGCATCGGCATGAGTTCGGATGATTTTAACAGAATAGCCAGCAACGTGACGACCACCAATAGCACTTATTTTCTCGGACGCGTGAACGTCAATACCGCGTGCGCCGACGTGCTGACGGCGCTGTTCACGGGGCGCAACGTGGACGAACAGACGGCGTCCGGCGCGGCGCAGACGCTCATCACCTACCGCCGACAGAATCCGAACAGTTTAAATTCAATCGTCTGGATTATTGATGCTTTGGGCAGCAAGGACAGCAGCCCGGTGGTCAGGGCGCTGGCGCGCGGCGATTTTGTGACGACGCGCAGCTACCAGTTCACCGCCGACATCGCGGCGGTCGGGCCGTTCGGGCGCGGCTACCGGCGCGTGAAATTTATTTTCGACATGAGCGACGGCTCGCCGAAAATTTTGTATCGCCAGGACTTGAGCCGACTCGGCTGGGCGCTGGGCGAAAAGGCCCGGGAAACTTTGGTCGCGAAAAACCCGCAATGAAACTGAACGCCGACATGGTAGTGGGACAGGCATCTTGCCTGTCGTGTTCCGGCTGCTCCAAGCCAAAGGACGCAGCCCGCCCGGCGCCAGGTTTCAAACGGATTTATTTTTCAACTGCAACTGGACAGGCGAGACGCCTGTCCCACTACGAATGAAACCTGATTTCAAATTCAAATTTGGCAGACGCAAGAAGCTGACCTCGCTGCTCGGCCTCACGCTCGACGGCCGCCGCCTCGATGGCGTGGTGCTGAAGCGCATGAACGGTTCGCTGTCGGTGCAGCAGACGTTCTCCGTCACGCTCGCGCTCGATCCGCTGACCGCCGCGCCGGAACTGATGGGCCATGAGATCCGCAACCAGCTTGACCTCGCGGGCGTGCGCGAGCGCCACTGCGTTTTCGGCGTGCCGCTGAAATGGATTTTGACCGCGCACACGGAACTGCCGCCGCTGCCGGAGGCCGATGCGAAAAGCCTGCTGCAGATGGAGGCCGAGCGCGGTTTTCATTCCGACGTGGCGACGCTGCAGATCTCCGATTCGCGCAGCGCGCTGGCGGACGGCAAAAAAAATGTTTTGCTGGCGGGCATCCCGAACACGCACCTCGTGGCGCTGGAAAAAATCCTGGCGGCGGCGAAATTAAAACCCGTGAGCTTCGCGCTCGGCACCGCCGCGCTGCAGCCGGTGGAACGCCGGGCACCGTCCCGGCCCGGTGATGACAAAATTTCTCAACGTGCCGAGACGGTGCTCGGCGTTCCAGGCGTCCTCGCGCTCGTGATCGGCGAGAGCAACGTGGGTTTGCAAGTCACCAGCGGCGGCGGCGTGGCGGCGCTGCGTTCGCTCGAAGGCGCAGTCGAAGATGAGGCCGGTCGTCGCGTGCTGCGCGCGGAAGTGGTCGCGCGCGAAACCCGCATCACGCTCGGCCAGTTGCCCGCCGAACTGCGCGACACAGTGAAACGCATCCGCATCTTCGGCCCGCGCGAACAGGCGCGGCAACTGGCGGACGAACTGGAATCACGTTTCGCAACGGCAGGCTTCAAAGTTGAAGTCGTCGCCGGTTACGCGCCGGATGAATTTGGCGCGCAACTGCCGGTGGAAGCCTCGTTGTCCGCCGCGTTCAGTCTGGCCGCGCGGGTGTTGATGGAGCAGAAGCCGGCGTTTGAATTTCTGCCGCCCAAGCCGGGGATCATCGAGCTGTTCGTCACCAAGTATTCATCGGGCCGCCTGCGGACGACGGGCGCGGTGGCGGCGGGTGTGGCGGTGATTCTCATCGGATTATTTTTGTTCCAGCAGATTCAACTGTGGAGCCTGCGGTCCAAGTGGTCGCACATGGCGGTGAAGGTGGTCGAGCTGCAAAAAATCCAGGAGCAGATCCGGCAGTTTCGTCCGTGGTATGACGGCACGTTTCCGAATCTCGCGATTTTGCGGCAGTTGTCGCTGGCGTTCCCCGAGGACGGCACGGTGACGGCGAAGAACATCGTGATCCGCGACCGCAGCCTGGTGACCTGCACCGGCACGGCGCGCGACAGCTCGGCGTTGCTGGTGGTGGAGGCGAAATTGAGCGCGGCGCCGGGCGTGTCCGGCGTGCATCACGAACAAAGCCGGGGCAGCCGGACGCCGATTCAATTTAGTTTCAGCTTCAAATTCAACCAAGGAGGCGGCAGTGAAAATTAAAAATCGCCAGGAATTTCTCGTGGTGCTGACCATCGCGGCGCTGGCGCTGCTGGTGGGCGTGAATTTTATTTTGACGCCGCTGGCCGGCTGGTGGTCGTCGCGCACCACGCAGATCCGCGAGCTGCGCGCCCAGGTCAAGGGGGGCGAACAGTTGCAAACGCGCGAGGCCGTGATCCGCAGCCGCTGGGCCGACATGCAGACGAACGCGCTGCCCGCCAGCATGTCGCTCGCCGAGCAGAAACTGCTCAAGGCGGTGGACAACTGGGCGCAC
>JAYVCM010000412.1:0-5101 GCA_043749955.1 Limisphaerales bacterium
AGCCGTATCACTTCAGCTACGACCAGACTTGGGCGGCGGGAAATCATCAGCTCGATTTTGAACTGCGGCCGCTCACGCCCGGTCTGGCGCAGGGGCGCACGTTGTCCATGCAGATCACCGACGTGACGGTGCGCGGGCCGATGGCGGAGGCAAGCCGGGTGAAGCCGGAAAATTACGCGCGCTTTTTCCCGAAAGCTGTTCCCGAAAATGCCGCCGGTCGCCGCGATTATGCGCGTGAACTGCTCCGCGATTTTGCGCGTCGCGCGTTCCGCCGTCCGGTTGACCCGGACACGACCGACCGTTTGACCAGGCTGGCGGAAAATATTTACGGCCAGCCCGGAAAAACCTTTGAAGCCGGCGTGGCGCAGGCGATGGTCGCGGTGCTGGCGTCGCCGCGTTTTATTTTCCGCGAAGAAAACGCCGGGCCGTCCGGCGGCGGTCAGCCTTACCCGTTCGTGGATGAATACGCGCTGGCCTCGCGACTGTCGTATTTTCTCTGGTCCTCCATGCCCGACGAGGAATTGTTCCGGCAGGCGGCGGCCGGCACGCTGCGGAAAAATCTTTCCGCGCAGCTCGCGCGAATGTTGGCGCACCCGCAGGCGGCGGCGCTGGAGAAAAATTTCGTCGGGCAATGGCTCCAGGCGCGCGACATCGAAACCGTTCCCATCGAGGCGCGCTTCGTCCTCGCGCGGGAAGAAAAATCAGGGCCGCAGTTGGACAACCTGCGCCATCGGCTTCGCGAATTGAACGACAAACCGGAGGGCAATTTGACCGGGCCGGAGAAGGCCGAGCTGGCGGAGCTTCGCGCCGCCGTGCGTTCGCGCCGCCAGCAGCCGCCGCGCGCGGACTTGACGGGGGAGCTGCGCCGCGCGATGCGGCAGGAGACCGAAAAAGTTTTTGCCTACATTGTGCGCGAAGACCGCAGCCTGCTGGAATTGCTCGACAGCGATTACACTTTCCTCAACGAACGGCTCGCGCAGCACTACGACATTCCCAATGTCACCGGCCCGAAAATGCGCCGCGTGACGCTGCCGCCGGACAGTCCGCGCGGCGGCATTTTGACGGAAGGCACCGTGCTGGCCGTGACTTCCAATCCCACGCGCACCTCGCCGGTGAAGCGCGGCGGCTTCATCCTCGAAAACATTTTGGGAACGCCGACGCTGCCGCCGCCGCCGAACATTCCGCCGCTCGAAGACGCCATCAAAGGCCGGACGAACCGCACGCCGACCTTGCGCGAAACGCTCGCGGCGCACCGGGAAAATGTTTTGTGCGCCTCGTGCCACAACCGGATGGATCCGCCCGGCCTCGCGCTGGAAAATTTCAACGCGCTGGGCATGTGGCGCGACCAGGAATTCGGCCGGCCGATTGATGCGTCGGGCAAGCTGGCCACGGGCGAAGCTTTTTCCGGCATCCAAGAATTGAAGCGCGTGCTCGTGAAAAATCATGCGGCGGATTTTTACCGGACGCTGACCCAGAAACTTTTGACCTATGCGCTCGGTCGCGGACTGGACTACTATGACGTGGAGACCGTGGATCAGATCGTGGCGCGCATCGAACAATCCGGCGGCAAACCGTCCGCGCTGCTGGCGGGCATCGTGGAATCCGCCCCGTTTCAAAAAACCCGCGTGGCAGGACAGGCCAACAACGCCACCGAGAAAAACGTGAAAGGAAAGTTGTGAAAGCGGGCTTGAAAAATGTGGCGTCGGCCATCTTGGCTGACGTAGAGCCGTGGCTTCCAGCCCGGCGGAAAATGCGCGGCTATTTTGAAAGCGTTGTAAAATATGGACGCTTTAATCATGCGGGAGTTTTTTCCGGGCGGCAGGATGTCGCCCTCTACGGCCGGCCGGGAGGCCCGCCGCCACCTTGTAGTGGCACCGGCATCTTGCCTGTGGGCTGTGATTAGGTTTTGCGGGAGCTTTTAGAAACTCACAGGCAAGATGCCTGTGTCACTATGGCGGCCCGTCGCCACGCATGAAAACGTGAAAGAAAAATTATGAAGACAAAAATTGCCTCCAGCGAAAGCCTGGCGCTTCAGCGCCACGCCAGTTTCAGTCGGCGGCATTTTCTGCGCGGCCTCGGCGCGTGCATCGCAGTGCCCGCGTTTGAATCTTTTCTGCCGGCAAAACTTCTCGCCGCCGCCGCTGCAACCGAAGGCACGCTGGCCACGACCGCCACGGGTGCGCCGCTGCGGACGGCGTTCGTTTATTTTCCGAATGGCGCGATTCCCGATGCGTGGTGGCCGGCCAACGAAGGCAAAGATTTTCCATTGAGCCGCACGCTGCAGCCGCTCGCTGCGACCCAGAAACAAATCCAGGTCATCGGCGGCCTGGATCATTTGAACGCGACTGCGGGCATGGACGGCGGCGGCGATCACGCCCGCGCCAACGGAACGTTTCTCACCGGCGTGCGCATGAAAAAAAGCGCCACGGACATTCGCGCCGGCATTTCCATTGATCAGGCCATCGCCCGCCAGGTCGGACATCTCACGCGGTTTCCGTCGCTCGAATTGACCTGCGATGCCGGCCGCAACACCGGTGCGTGCGACTCCGGTTATTCCTGTGCCTATCAATACAACCTTGCCTGGAGTTCGCCCAGCACGCCGATGACGCCCGAGGGCAATCCGCGCCAGGTTTTTGAACGGCTCTTCGGCGCGGGCGCGCCCGGCGAACGCGTGGCCAACGCCCGGCACCGCCGGCAGGAGCAGCGTTCCATTTTGGATTTCGTCTTGCAGGACGCGCGCGCCATGCAGCAGCGGCTCGGCGTGCGCGACCAGGACAAGCTGGATCAATACCTCACCGGCATCCGCGAGCTGGAAACGCGCATCCAAAAGGCCGAGCAGCTCGGCGACGTTAAAGACCCGATGGTCGCGACGCCCGCCGGCATCCCCGCCGACTACGGCCAGCACATTGCGCTCATGTATGACATCATGCTGCTGTCCTTCCAGACCGATTCGACGCGCGTCGCCACGATGCTCCTCGCGCACGACGGCAGCAACCGCTCCTTCGCCGACATCGGCGTGCCGGAAGGACATCACGACCTCTCGCATCATCAGGAAAATCCCGACAAGATCGAAAAAATCACCGAGATAGATTTGTGGTATGTGCAGCAGTTCGGAAAATTCCTGGAGAAAATGTCGGCAACGAAAGACATGGACGGCAATTCCATCCTGCACAACACGATGATCGTCTATGGCGGCGGCAATGCGGATGGCAACCGCCACACGCACTCGAATCTGCCGATCCTGCTGGCGGGCGCGGGCGGCGGCACGGTGACGCCGGGCCGGTTCGTGAAGCACGGCGGCAAACCCGCGACGAATCTGTTCTTGAGCATGGCCGACCGCATGGGCGTGAAAAATCTGGAGCGGTTTGGGGATTCGACGGGGAGGTTGGGGAATATTTAATAAATGACTGGTCTTTTGTTCGTATGAGCCGAAGTTCTCACATCGAAGTCCCAAGCAAAGACTTGGTTCGCAAGATCAGACCGGCATTCGCCGGTGTGCCTGATGATTCGCCGTTTAACCGACATTTGCTTGTTTGGTCTCAGCATGATGTGCTTCGGGCGGCTTTCATTTCCGATCTTCCTGATGCTTTTTCTTACGAGGGTTCGATATATCACCTTCAGCAACCTTATATTGGCGATTGGGACGCACTGATTAGTCCGGCGAAGCGATTGGCAGGCTTTGCCCTTATCATGTCCGGAAACGAGCAGATTATCACAAGCGATTTTCTCCAGCGGCATCAACAGCTCAAATACGCGAACGGTATGTTACAGCTTATTTTAAGTTCAGCCGCAATTTTTGACATTGAATGTGTTCAGGGAATGGGCACACGCCTGTTTGTAGATTCGCGCGGAGATTATTTGTTTTTGTTCCCTGAATGGAGCGAGTGGGGTGAAACTAAATTTCCACTTTGCACTGCTGAAGCTCCAATTTCCGTGTGACATGGTCAAAATTATCTTCGAATGAAACTAAAAAAAATATTCCTCACCGCCCTGCTCCTGCCGGGAACTATGCTCGCCGCCGACACGCCGCAAACCATTTCGCTCTGGCCCAACGGCGCGCCCGGTTTTGAATCGCGCAAGGACATCCCCGAACAAGCCGCGAGTCATTCGGTGAAAAACATCAACAACCCGTCGCTCACCGTTTTTTTGCCGCCCACGGAAAAAGCCAGCGGCGCGGCGGTCATCATCTGTCCCGGCGGCGGTTTCCGCGAACTCGTCTTCGGCGCGGAAGGCGTTGACCCGGCCAAATATTTTAACAGCCTCGGCGTCGCGGCCTTCGTCCTGAAATACCGTTTGTTCCGCGAAACGAATTCTGTTTACACCATTGAGAATCCGCACGAAGACGGACTGCGTGCGATGCGCCTCGTCCGCAGCCGCGCGGGCGAATGGGGCGTGGACACCAACCGCATCGGCATGGTCGGCTATTCGGCGGGCGGCGAAGTGGTCTCGCTGACGAGCTTCGGCGAAACGGCCGGCGTCACGAACGCACCCGACGCGATTGAGCACGCGAACGCGCGGCCGGATTTCATCGTGGAGATTTATCCCGGCGGCGCGGGCATTCCTGCGGCGCTGCCCACCAATGCGCCGCCCGCCTTCCTGCTCGTGGCCGATGACGACAACCACACCGATGCCGTTCTGAAACTTTTCAATCTGTATCGCGCGGCGAAAATTCCCGTAGAGGTCCACGTCTTCACCAAGGGCGGACACGGCTTCAACCAAGGCCAGCGCTCCAAGCTCGCGACCATCCACAACTGGCCGCAACGCCTGACCGATTGGCTGGGCGACAACAACATCTTCGATCCCGCTGTCCCCGCGAAGGGCGTGAAATAAATCAGGACTCCTCGCGGGAAACAGTTAATGGAACGTCCGCCCCCTCCTCCGGGGAGAGAATTCCCCGAACTGAGATTTCGCGCGTTGAACCCCCGAACCGACCAGGACAACTTCATGTTGCATATGCAACATAAAGTTGTCCAACCCTTCGGCAGCGGTTCATGGGGAGAAGAAGAAAAGTTCGCCGTCACTTTTCAAATTTGCGCGTCTGCATATGCGAATGCCCGGGACTGGATTCGCAAGACGGCCGGCCAAAACGTTGACGCCGCAT
>JAYVCM010000413.1:0-4544 GCA_043749955.1 Limisphaerales bacterium
CGTTCCCGACACCCCCATTCATGACTACGCTACGCGCCCGCGCCGACCAGCCAGCCGACTGCTGAACGGGGCTGACAAAATTGGCGCTTGGACAGGCAAAAACCTTGAAAGCTTTGCCACACAAACTCCCCAGCAGGGAATAATTGTCTCCAATGACATAATTAACGTTGGTATTCAATTCTTTCGTGCTCCAGTCCATCATGTAGCCTGCGGGATAGACCGCCATGGTGGATACCCAGGAAGGGGTTCCTTGATAAGGCAGGCTTCGATCCGAATTGATGGCCGACTTTTCATTGTTGTCCCCGGCATACATCACCCACGCCAGGCCGAGCTGTTTGTTATTGCTCATGCAGGAAATCCCCATGGCCTTCTGCTTGGCCTTGCTCAAGGCGGGTAACAGCATGGCCGCGAGAATGGCGATGATGGCAATGACCACCAACAGTTCAATCAAGGTGAAGGCATCATTTCTAAATCGTTTCATAAAATCTCTGCGCGTTCCAAATATCTAAACTCTCCCATCCCCTTCGGAGGCTACCGATGAAACGGGGTGCCGGTTAATCTTTAACCGGCACCCCGCCCTGATTGCTCGACGACGGACGCGAACCGAACCGCAACCTAGTTATGGGAAAACCCATTACGGATAAACCAGCCGATAGAATACCGTGCCGTTGGCCGGGTTGATCGCGTTGGTGAACGGACTGGTCGCAGCGCCCAGACGCGTCCACGCGTTGGTGGCCGGGACCAAACCGGTGGACAGATTATTCGTCTGGGCTTGCAACACCCAGCCCTGTCCGTTCGGCCAACTCAAGACCAGCGACGCGCCGACCACCGTGTTGGTCAACGGCACCGGCCCGGAAGGACCGACGGGCAGCGTGACCACTACGGCATTGCTCACCGTGTAGGTATTGACCGTCGAGCCATTGCCCACCGTGAGACTGACGGTGTTGGTGCTGGGGGCATTGGTATAGGTGTGCGTCGGCGACGCGGCGGTGGAAGTCGCGCCATCGCCAAAGTTCCACAGGTTGGTCAGGCCGGTGCCGTTGGACAGGTTGTTGAAGGCCACGGTCAGCGGTGCGACGCCGCTATTCGGACTGTAGGTGAAATACGCCTGCGGCGTGGTGGTCTGATATTGGTCGAGCACGACGTTGGTCGAAGTCACTGTGACGCGGAAGCTGCGGGTGGGTTGTCCCGTCACAGCCAGGCGGCTGCCGCTGGCGACATTGGTGAACGCCCCGGTCAGACTCGGCGTGCCGAGCGCGTTAGCGCCGTTGTTGATGGCCAGAATCGTGAACTGGCTGTTCAGCGGAACCAGCGGCTCGAAGCCGTTGATCAAGCGCAGATTCAGTGTGCCAGCCAGCGTCACGATGGCATTGGTGTTGACCACCTGCACCCAATCGTAGGCGTTGCTCGCCACTTGGAACGCGTTGGCCTGCGCCGTGCCGCCAAGGTCAATGTCCAGCACCGCCGCACTGTTGCTCACAGCATAGTTGCCGGTGATGATCGTCTGGCCCGCCGTGCCGAGGTCGCCGGGAGCCAGCGTGCCGCCGTTGTTAACCAACTTGCCATACGGGGCACCCAACGCGGGTTGCAGGAAGGTCGCATTAAACGTGGCCGCCGCCAGAGTGCCGCCATTGAAGGCGAACACCTGTTGCGCGGGGCTGCCATTCGCTCCCTGAACGCTGCTGCCCCCGGCGAGCAGCTTGCCCGTGCCGGAGAGAGTGAACACGGTTGTGCCCACGCCGTTGGTAGCGCCGCCGAGGTTGAACGGGCCGGCACCAGCTAAAATCTGAATCGTGCCGCCGCTCAAGGTGTAGGCGAAGCTGGTGCAGGCGGTGCTGCCCCATTGCAGTCCGTCGCCGGAAGCACTCAGGAGCAAACCGCCATCCTGCACCCCGGTGAACGGACCCGTGCCCGGATTGCCCTGGTTGGCCCCGAAGTTATTGGCGATCCGGATACCATAGGAATTGGAACTCACGAGCGAACCGCCATGAATCGTCAGCGTCTGGCCGGCAACCAACCATTGCGAGTTGATGCCACCGGCAGGCAGGATCAGATTGCCGCCGTCAATTTCCACATTGACCGGCTGCTGGCCATTGTTGGCGTTAAACCAAGTGCCCCCGGTGAATTTCGCCGTCATGCCCGCAACCCCAAGTCCCACACCCCCGGAGCCGGTGATGGTGGTGACCGCCGCCGGGTCGCCGGCAAAAACATTGGTGGCACCAGTGACGCCGCCGACCGCCCCCAAGCCGTGCGTCCCGGCGGTTTGTTGCAGCGTGATGATGGCACCGGCCTTGTTGTGATTTATAACCGCACCGGTAGCGTCCACCGGGCTGTTAGTCATGCTCACAGAGCTGTTGTAATTCAAGGTTGTGCCCGGGGCCATCGTCAGCGGCCCGGTCGCGCCAAGCGTGCCCGGGTCATTGACGACCATGCTGCCGCCATTGATGATCGTGCCGCCGGTGTAGGTGTTGGCCTGTCCCATCGTCATGGTGCCTGAGCCACCCTTGATCAACGGCCCGGTGCCGGTAAGCAGGCCACTTTGATCCACGGTTAGCGCAGCGGAATGGTTCAGACCGCCGCCACCGGAACCAAAGACGATCGTGTGGAACCACGAACTGGGACCGGCGGTGAATTCATAAACGCCGCCGTTGCTGACGGACAAGGTTGAAACATTGGGAATGTTGGTGTAATCCGTGGTCGAGAATTTGCCCCCGCCGACGGAGACGGTGCCAGACAAGGTGCCGTTGGGCATGGCAAAGGTGCCCGCACCCAATTTATTGATCGAGCCGCTGCCGTTGACCGGGTTGTTAATCGTGTGATTATCCGGAGTGTTCACAATCAACAGCCCATCGTCTTGAAGGCTGGCCGTGTTATCAATCGAACCGGAAGCGGTTCCGTTGCCTAGCTGCAACGTAGTGCCTCCGGCGATGGTAGTAGCGCCGCCATAGGTGTTGGCCGTCAACAGGGTGACGATGCCGCCAGCGTTGTTCACACTCAAACCGCTGCCACCACCGATGCCGCCCGAACCGCTGATGGTATATTGCTTCACTGAATTATTGAAACTCACGGCGCTCGGCCCGGCAGACAGATTCAGCGTCACGTTGGTCACTGAGGAAGTGTCGTCAAAAACCACTCCGCTAGCATCTGCGTAAAGGAAAGGTGTGGCTAAGGCGTCCACCCAGTTTGTCGTCGTCGTATTCCAGAAGCTGGATTGTGCGCCGGTCCAAGTCAGCGTGCCACCTGGGTTCACCACCGAGACTTTGCCCGTCGCGTTGAGCGAGGAGCCATCCAGCGCCTGCACCGTCAGCACCACCTGATAAACGCCCAGATTGGTAAAGGTGTGGCTGAAACTCGTGGAGGATGTGTCAAGCGTCGTGCCGTCGCCAAATTGCCAATGGCGGTTGGTAATGGCACCCGAGGAGCTGTCGGTAAACAGCAACGGCAAGGGCGGCGTGCCGGTAGTGTTGGTGGGTGAAAACTGGGCCACCAGCGTGGGAAGCGCCGTGCCGTAGTTGGTCAGGATCAAGTTTTTGCCGATGACCACGGCCTGAAAATACTTGCCAGGCAGCGGCACATTGTTGGAGGTGACGCGAACATACCCGCTGGAACCAATGCTGGTGCCGCTCCCGATGATGCTGTTGGCCGCAGTAAGAATGGTGAAGCCGTTATTGGTAGCCGGGGTGAAGTTGTTAATCAAGTTGACGGTGAGTTGACCGCCCAACGTGGCGTTGCCGGAGCCGGCCACGCCGGTAGCCACGGACACAAAGTCATATTTCGCGACCGTGTCTTGGAATGCGCTGGCCTGGGCGGTGCCGCCGATGTCCACCGCCAGTTTGCCGGAGTTGACGGTGTAGTTGCCGGTGATGGTCGCTTTGCCGGGCGTGCCTAGGTCGCCGGGAGCCAGCGTGCCGCCATTGTTGACCAGCGTGCCTGGTGTGGTGGGCGATTGCGGGCTGGTGATTAGGGTCGCGGTAAAAGTATTGGGAACCAACGTGCCGCCGTTAAATGCAAAAATCTGTTTGGCCCCGGCACCTTGCGATCCAGCAATAGGGCCTGTGGACAACAATTTGCCGGTGCCCGTCAGAGTGAATGTCGTCGTCCCAACGCCAGCTGTGTCGGCTCCGATGTTAATATTGTTTCCCGTTGTAACTGTTTTCAGCAATCCACCCGACAACGTATAGCTGTCCGTCGTGCCACTGTTGCCACCGAGTTCAAACGTGCCCTTGCCGATCTGGTTCGTGCCGCCATCTTGCAGGCCGGTGAAGTTGACACTCGTGTTGTTCGCCCCGAACGTGCTGCCCAGACGCTCGCCAAAGGAGTTCGTGATGATTAACATTCCGCCGTGAATCGTCAGCGTCGCATTGGCCTGGTTGAAGTAAAAGTTGCGGTTGGTGTTGATGAAAATGCCGTTGTTCACCTCCAGGTTCTCGGTGAACGCGCCGTCATAATTATGATACCACACGCCACCGTTGATTTTGACCAACATGCCAGCGGTATTGAATTGCTTTTGGACGTAGTTGGTCGCAGTCGGCACGCCCGACAAA
>JAYVCM010000414.1:0-14682 GCA_043749955.1 Limisphaerales bacterium
TTCGGAAAAATCATCCCCTGCATCACGGTCGGCTGCATCCAGACCACGTTGATTTTGCTGGCGGCCAGGCTGGTGTGCTCCGTGCCGATGGTGGGCAGCGTGCCGTTGCTGCTGGTGCTGCTGTTCATCCTCGCGGATCTCGCGGTGGGCATCACGTTCTCGACCGTCGCCAAAAACCAGTTGCCGGCGGTGCAAGATGGCGTTTTTCTTTTTCCTGCCGTCGCGGCTGCTCTCCGGCTACATGTTTCCGTTTCGCGGGATGCCGGTCTGGGCGCAAAACGTCGGCGACTGTCTGCCGCTCACGCATTTTCTCCGCGTCGTGCGCGGCATTTTCTACCGGCAGACGCTGGATTGAAAAGCGTAGCGGCGGGCGTCCCGCCTGCCGTAGAGGGCGGCATCCTGCCGCCCGGCCAAAGCCGGACGAACTTTCCACGACGTTCAAAATGCCGCTGACGTCCGGTGGCGCTCACGGTTTTTTCCGCCGGGCTGGAAGCCCGGCTCTACGGCAGGCAAGATGCCTGCCGCTACGCCGCCGTCTGCGCCCGCAGCAGTTTCGCCATCACGACGTGCGCGAAGAGCACGTCCGGATTGCGTTGCAAGGCTTCATCGTAGTGACGGGAAAATCCTTCGCCGCTTTCAGTCGGGGTCAGCAATGTTTTTGTCTGGTTCATCAGCGCGTCCACTCCGGCGACCGTCAACGGCTCCTTCGCATCGAGCAGCGCGTCCAAGTCGGCGAGGAGATGCGTCACCGGCGCGAGCCACGCGAACCACGGGTCGCTGGTGAGCAGGTGCAGGAATTGATACGGCGACGTGATGGGGCCGAACGTCGTCTCGTAGCTGGCGCGTTCGGATTCCAGCAGCGCCTTGTGCAAGGCCAGCAACGCTTCGCGCAGTTCCGTCAGGCGCGGCCGGAGGCCGGCGGGTTCGGTTGGAATTGAATTTTCGCTCAAGCGGCGACAGCTTACAACGGCGGCGGCCCGTCCGCGATGAAATCATGCAAACCGGAATGATGCGGAAGATTTTTAACGCAAAGACGCAAAGGTGCGAAGGCGCAATCCCGGAAGCGCCGGCGTCTCGCCGGCGTGTGAGTGCGATCCAACGATCTTTCGCCGGCTGGAAGCCAGCGCTCCCAGCTTCTTTGCGTCCTGGCCCCTTTGCGCCTTGGCGTTGAATTCCGACTGAATTGTTACGGCGAAAAACAGGGCTTTTCCGGCGGAACTTGCAAATTGCCCCGTTTTCGGTTCTCCTTGATCAAGATGTGGCAAACCTTTAGGCGGTGGATTTTAATCGGAAGTCTCTCGGTCGCGTCAATCGGCGCGGCCTCGGAATCTGCCGAGGTCAATCTGGATTACGTCGCCAAACGTGCGTTGGATCGCGCCCGCGTGCCCTTCCGCTCACCCCATGTCGAGCTGCCCACCGTCCTGCGCCCGGAAAATCTCGACTACGACAAATACCGCCAGATCGAATTCCGCCATGACAGCGCGCTCTGGGCCGCCGCCGGCCTGCCGTTCCGCGTCGAGTTTTTTCATCCGGGCTACATCTACCACGAGCCGGTCCATGTGAACGAGTTCACGCCCACCCACACGCAGTCCATCCGCTTCAAACAGGATTTTTTCAACTACCACACATTGAACATCGCCCGGCAGATTCCGACGGACACGGGCTATGCCGGCTTCCGCGTGCTGACCGAGTTGAATGGCACCAACCGCTGGGACGAAGTCGGTTCGTTTCTCGGCGCGAGCTATTTCCGGCTGCTCGGAAAAAATCTGCGCTACGGCGAATCCGCGCGCGGCCTGGCGCTGGATTCCGGCGAGACGGACCGCCCGGAGGAATTTCCCATCTTCACCGACTGGTGGCTCGGCAAACCGGGCGACGGCGACGACAGCCTGCACCTGTTCGCCATCCTCGACAGCGTGAGCTGCGTGGGCGCGTATGAATTTTTTATCCGCCCCGGGGAGACGACCACGGCCAGCATCAAAACGGTTTTGTATTTCCGCGAGCCGGCGAAGGTGGCCGCCACGAACAAAAACAAGAAGCCGCTCAAGACCATCGGCCTCGCGCCGCTGACGAGCATGTTCTGGTTCGGCAAAAACACCGAACGCAAGTTCGACGACTACCGCACGGAGGTCCACGACAGCGACGGCCTGCTCGTCCACATGGGCAACGGCGAAGTGTTCTGGCGGCCGCTCAACAATCCGTCGGCGATGCGCCATCAGGTTTTTTCCGCGCCGAACATCAAGGGCTTCGGCCTGCTGCAGCGCGAACGAAATTTCGCCGCGTATCAGGACATGTTCAACCTCTACCATCAGGTGCCGAGCGTGTGGGTGGAAACCGACGGCAACTGGGGCGAGGGCGATCTGCACCTGCTTGAATTAAGCACCGGCTACGAAGGCCTTGATAACATTGTCGCGTTCTGGGATCCGAAAAACAAACCCGCGCCGCTGCAACCGTTCCGCTTCGGTTACACGCTGCATTGGGAAGGCGGCCCGGCGGATTTGCGGCGCTCGGAGTGCCGCGTCATCTCCACGCGCATCGGGCCGGATGCGCAGTTCAAGGGCGCGCGGCAGTTCGTGATTGATTTCGACGGGGCGAAGCTGGACAAGATTCCCGAGGACAAACCGCCGGTGGTCATCGCGAGCTGCAGCGGCAACGCCAGCATCGTGGACCAGTTTGTGGCGCGGAACGCGTATCTCGGCACCTGGCGCGTCATCGTGAAAATGCTGCCCAAGCCCGGCAACCACGACCCGGTGGATCTGCGCTGCACGCTGCAGTCGGGCACGAACACCGTCGGTGAAACCTGGGTCTATCAATGGAGCCAGCCCTGAAAATTTTGCCGGACGTTTCCGGGGAAATCGCCGGGCGCTCGCTCGACGAATGGAACGCGGCGTATGTGAAGGTGGAAAATTACTTTCACGCGCTGCGCATCCGCAACAAGCCGCTGCTCGGCCAGATGGTGCTGCGCGTCCTCGAACGCGCCCAGCGCCGCGCGCCCGGCGAACCCAACCGCAGCGCCACCGAAATCGCCGCCGAGGAGATGGACAAATTTGTGACCGACTGGTTCGGTGAAGTGTTGCAGACCTCGCCCATCGGCAGCGAACAAACTCTCTCGACGCGCGGCCGCCTCGCGCTGCTGCTCGCCGACATGCCGGGCAAATGGCAGGATCAATTTCTCCGTCCCGGCCCGTGGCCGCAGGAATTCGTGGACTCCATGCGTGAAAGTTTTTTCCGCGCCGGCCCGGATTTCCAGTTGTCGAAAATGATTCCGCGCCCGCTGGATCTCGGCCCCATCACGACGCTCACCAATTTCGGCAAGCTGCCCTACGTCCGCATGGTGATTGTGTGGACTTTTTTCGCGCTGCTGCTCGTCGCCATTTTCTGGCTGACGCACGGAGGATTCGAGCAGGTCAATGCCCGGCTGCAGTTGTTGATCGAGTGGTTCAAGCAAAATGGCTGACGCCCCGAACATCTCCGTGATCCCCGCCCCGCGTCTCCGGCGCGGCTGGCGGCTGTTCCTGTTCTACACGTCCGCCCTCGTGCTGACCGGTTTCGTCTCGCTGCTGTTTGCCGATCTGCTCTGGCGCACCGGCTGGTCCACCTCGCGCACCGTGCTGATGACGCTGTTCGTCATTTTGTTTCTGCTCAC
Organism: Limisphaerales bacterium; assembly: GCA_043749955.1. Taxonomy (GTDB): domain Bacteria; phylum Verrucomicrobiota; class Verrucomicrobiia; order Limisphaerales; family UBA11358; genus UBA11358. The sequence continues at coordinate 3,644 of JAYVCM010000414.1, forward strand.
GGCCATTGGCTGCATGCACGGCGTCTATGGATTTTTTATCCGCATCTTCGGCACCAAACGGCGAATCACCGCGCTGAAACTTTACAAGACGCAGAACATTGACGGCACCAGCACCGCGATCATTTTTCCGATCTACAATGAGGATTCCGTCCGCGTCCTCGAAGGTTTGCGCGCCACCTACGAATCGCTCGAACGCACCGGCCAGTTGGAGCGGTTCGATTTTTTCATCTTGAGCGACTCGACCAATCCCGACCGCTGGGTGGAGGAGGAACGTCGCTGGTCCGAACTCGTGCGCGACCTCGATGCGCTTGGCAAAATTTATTACCGCCGCCGTTTGTTCAACGAGGAACGCAAGAGCGGCAACGTGCGCGACTTCCTCAATACCTGGGGCAAACGCTACCGCTACTTCATCTGCTGCGATGCAGACAGCGTCATGCGCGGCGAAACGCTCGTGGACCTGGTGAAACTGATGGAGGTGCATCCGACCGTCGGCCTGATTCAAACCGTGCCTGCGCTCGTCAACGCCGAGTCGCTGTTCGGACGCATCCAGCAATTTGCCAATCGTCTCTATGCGCCGGTGTTCATCTCCGGGCTGAATTATTGGGCGCTCGATTTTGGAAATTACTGGGGCCACAACGCCATCATCCGCACCGAGCCGTTCATGCAGTTCTGCGATTTGCCGCAACTGCCGGGACGAAAACCGTTCGGCGGACAAATCCTGTCGCATGATTTCGTCGAGGCCGCGCTGATGCTGCGTGCAAACTGGTCGGTCTGGCTCGCCTACGACCTCGAAGGCAGCTACGAGGAAGCCCCGCAGGCGCTCATCGAAAACGCGCAGCGCGAACGCCGCTGGTGCCAGGGCAATCTGCAGCACGGCCTCGTCCTCTTCGCCAAAGGCCTGCGCGGCGTGAGCCGGGCGCACTTGATTCTCGGAATTTTCGGTTACGTCGCCAGCCCGCTGTGGTTCGCCTTTCTCATCACGTTCGACTGGATTTATTGCATCCAGAAATTCACCGGCCTGTCCGACATCACGGTGGAATCCTTCAATCCGTATTTGAAAAATTGGAGCGGCACGGCGCACGCCCTTTTGATTTTCGTCATCTGCATGGTCGTCATCATGCTGCCAAAATTTCTTTCGCTCATTGATCTCGCGCGCGACTGGCCGCGCCGCCGCGAATTCGGCGGGCTGCTGAACGCCACCGGCGGCGTGATCGGTGAAACGATTTTTTCCACGCTGCACGCGCCGTTGCTCATGCTCTGGCACACGCGCTTTGTGCTGACGAACCTCGCGGGCATCAGCGTCGGTTGGACCACGCAAAAGCGTTCCGCCGACGGCACGAGCTGGCTTTACGCAATGCAACGACACTGGGGGCACACGCTCATCGGCGTCGTGTGGGGCTGGTTCACCTGGAAGCTGGATCCGGGCTTGTTCTGGTGGTTCACGCCGGTGCTGGCGGGGATGGTTTTCTCCGTGCCGTTGAGTGTGCTGACCAGCCGCCGGAACCTCGGCGCGCGCGCCAAGAGCTTGGGATTATTTTTGACGCCGGAGGAAACCAGGCCGCCGATGGAAATCGTTTCGCTGCGGTCGCGGATGAAAATCCACGAACTCACCGAAGAGGGATTCCCGCGCGGCCGCGTCCACGCCGGGCTGGCCGATGCCGTGCTCGACCCCTACGTCAACGCCATCCACGTCTCGCTGTTGCGCGAGAAACAATTGAACCCGGTCTATGCCGAGCATCTCACGCGCATCGGCGCCGGCACCGACGCCGTGCGCGAGCTGGGTGAAAAACTTCTGGCGGGCGGCCCGGAAAAATTAAAACCGTCCGAACGCATGGCCGTGATGGCCGACCAGCGCGTGATGGTCTGGCTGCACCAGCAGGCGTGGTTGCGTCCCGAGGAAAAACTCGCCCCGTGGTGGAAGGCGATGATCCGCGAATTCAGCCACCGGGAAGTTTAGAGCGGGCATGAACCTCGTAGCAGCCGACGTAAGGAGGCTCATTATTTTTCGGACGAATAAAGTAGAGCCTCCTTACGTCGGCTGCTACGAGGTTCAGGGTGAGGGAGAACGCGGCGGTCAGGTCCAACTCCGGCCACAGATTTTGACTGGCAACAGGCAAACCAAAAAGTTGAACGTTGAAGGAAGTTTCACGCCCGCCAAATGGCGAAGGGGGGAAAAACTACACTTTCCTTTTTCCGCCGTTTAGCACAAGCGGATTGCACGGACTGCGACTTTCAATGAACCGGTCAGAAGCTCAACCGGAACAATACAAAGTCGGGTTCATGCTCTGCCGGGTCGTTGATGGGGAGGGGTGCTTTGACGGGCAGCAGGGATGGCGGCAACTGGCTTGGTGAATTTCGAGCCGACGCAGGCGCGGTAAGAAAGGCCCACGTCTGCTGCGGCACGATGCAATCCACAATCAGGCCGGTGATCTGCGTGTTTGATCCCAATACCAATTGGGGTCCAGTGTTCAAATCCAAGGTAATACTTATGCCGGAAAACGGCTGCATTCCTTGGTCGAACGACGCGGATTCATCCTGCGCCATCGCCGCCCCTGTCATCATTACACTGGCAATGCACAACGCTATACTGTTACGAATTTCTTTCATGAAGCGAACCTAGTCCCCGTGAACGGGAGTGTCAAATACGGTCAAACCCTATCTGCTTTTGAATCACGCCATGGTTTCGCAAAGACGGAAGAAGTCTCATACTTTAATCGAGATTCGTAATTTGAAGTGAGTCTCGTCACCTCGACTTCTACAAATCAACTGCGGAACTTTCGCTGGACAATCAGAAATGGCCGGGGCAGAGTCGAATCTGTGAAACGAAACTGGACAGCACAACAGGCTTTCGAATCGGTGCTTTGTGGATACGTTCTGGCTTATCCAGTTTTGTTGCCGCTCGCATTTTTTGTCACATGGTTGGCGGGTAGATTGTCTTTAGGATATTGGCCTCGTCCTTCATTGGATGACCCAAAATATATCGGAACATGGGTTGATGTTCCTTACATCGCCACATGCTTGTTGGAAATAATTGGCCTGCCTCTGTTCGCAACGCTGGTCTTGGTGATTATTTACCGTGCATGGACGGATCAATCTCAACGGAAGCGTTTTCTTTCGGTGTCAGTGCTGGCGGTTGTTTTCATGGTTGCATCCATTTGGCTTATTCGCCAAGACCCGACGGGAATCGTTGGCTGGTTTATGGATTGAACCAACAACTCTAAAAGTAAAACTCAAACCCCAATCTGCTTCTGAATCGCGCCGCAGATTTTTTTGGACCACGCGGCCAGCGTTTTCGCATCACGGCCTTCCACCAGCAGACGCGCTTTCGGTTCTGTGCCGGAGTAACGCAGCAATAACCGCCCGCCCTGCGCGGATAATTCTTTTTCCGCATCGGCCACGAGCTTGTTCACGCCGTCGAGCTGCTCGAACGGTTTTTTCTCGCGCACTTTCACGTTGGTCACGAGCTGCGGAAAACGCGTCCAGCATTTCGCGAGCTGGGAGAGCGGCTGCCCCTTCGCTTTGATGATCCGCAAAATTTGCAGCGCCGCCACGAGGCCGTCGCCGGTCGTGCCGTAGTCACGAAAAATCAAATGGCCGCTCTGCTCGCCGCCGAAGTTGAAGCCGTGGCGCAGCATCTCATCAATCACGTTCTTGTCGCCCACATTGGTGCGGAGCATTTTTCCGCCGGCCTTGACGATGGCGGATTCCAGCCCGGCATTGCTCATCACGGTGCTGACTAGAGTTTTTTTGACGAGCGTTTTTTCCGCGAGCATCTCCAGTGCGGCGATGGCCATGATGTCGTCGCCGTCAATCAAGTTGCCTTTTTCATCGCAGAGCAGAACGCGGTCGGCGTCGCCGTCGTGCGCGATGCCGAGGTGCGCGCCGTGTTCCACGACTTGCTGGCACATGGCCTCGGGGTGCATGGAACCGCAGTTCGCATTGATGTTTTTGCCGTCGGGCTTGTCGCCATAGACGATGACTTCCGCGCCGAGTTCGCGCAGGACGCAGGGCGAAGATTTGTAGGCCGCGCCATGGCCGCAGTCCAAAACAATCTTCACGCCTTCGAGCGTCAGGCCCTTCGGAAAAGAGGACTTGGCAAATTCAATGTAGCGGCCCAGCGCGTCGTCAATGCGGACAGCCTTGCCGATCTGGTCGGAACTCGGCCGGACTTTTTCAATCTCGCCGGAGAAAACCAGGTTCTCAATTTCGTTTTCGATCCGGTCGTCCAGCTTGTAGCCATCCGCGCGGAAAAATTTGATGCCGTTGTCGGTGTAGGGATTGTGCGAGGCGGTGATGACGATGCCGGCGTCCGCGCGCAAACTGCGCGCCGCATACGCCACGCCCGGCGTGGGCAGCGGCCCGATGAACAGCACGTCCACGCCCATCGAAAGGATGCCGGACGAGATGGCGTTCTCCAGCATGTAGCCGGAGAGCCGCGTGTCCTTGCCGATGACGATCTTGTGCTTGCCGCGCCCGCGCGACTGCGACTCCAGATTCTTGAAGACGTGCGCGGCGGCGCGGCCGAGCTTGAGCGCGGTTTCCGCCGTGACCGGTTCCACGTTCGCGGTGCCGCGAACGCCGTCCGTGCCGAAGATTCTTTTGGGCGAACTCATGTGGGAAATGAAACCACGAATGGACACCGATGCACACGGATTTTTTTTGCCGGATCAGTCATGATTTCAGCCCGAATGACGAAATCCGAACCATTTACCATGAAGGGCATGAAGGGCATGGAGAAAAAACTTCATGGGCTTCATGGGCTTCGTGGTTGAACACTCGTCCCGCTTTGCAGGATTTCGGGCTTCGGAATTCCGGCTCAATGCGCAACGACCGCGCCCGACTCCTGCAGGAGGCGATGCACCGTCAGCCAGATGATGATGGCCAGCAGCACGGAAAACAATTTCCAGCCGAGGTCTTGGGTGAACAGGTCGCGCATCGTAAAAAATTATTTTGAACTGGGTTTCACCGCCGGGCGCGGTTCGCGTTTGGTGATCACCGCCGGGCCGATCGCTTTGTAACGCCGGGACAGCTTGCTCCGCAGCCAGCGCACGACGCTGTGGCCTTGCGCCGGACGCAGCACCACCGTGACCAGGAACGCGCGCAGTTCCTCCACCGTCACACCGCGCGTGAGCTGGCCCTTGTAGGCGTAGGAAATCATGCCGTTCTCCTCGGACACGACCACGATGACCGCGTCTGTCTCCTCGCTCAAACCGATCGCCGCGCGATGCCGCGTGCCGAGCGACTTGTTCAAATCACTGCGCTGCGTCAGCGGAAAAATGCACGCGGCGTAGGCGATGCGGTCGCCCTTCAAAATTACGCCGCCGTCGTGGATGGCATTGTTCGGGAAAAAAATCGTCTCCAGCATCTCCGGCGTGGCGTCGCAATCCACCTTGATGCCGGCCTCGACGGCCTCCTGCAACTGGATGGACTGCTCGATGGCGATGAGCGCGCCGATTTTCACCTCGGCGAGGCGCTCGACCGTCTGGATGATGACCTCGATGGCCTCGCGCTGTTCGCTCGCGCTGGCGAAGAGCGGGAGGCTGCCGAGTTCCGCCAGCATCCGGCGCAGTTCCGGCTGGAAAATCACCACCGCGCCGACCGCGATAAAGACGGACGCGCTGCCCAGCATCCAGCGCAGCACCTGCAGGTTCAAGGCGGTCGTCACGAGCGCGAGCGCGAGGAGCACCACGACGAAACCGATGACCACCGGCCAGCCGCGCGTGCCGCGCACGAACTTGAAAACGAAATAGATCAGCACCGCGAGGATCAGGATCTCCAGCGCGGGCCGCCAAACGTTTTCCAGGTCAGTCCATTCCAGCCACATTTGTTTTTTGAGAAATGATTGCTTCCGCCAGCCGCACCGCCCGGACGGTTTCGGCCACGTCGTGCGTGCGGATGACCTGCACGCCGTCGGCAATGGCCAGAGTCGCGCAGGCCAGCGAGGCTGGCAAGCGCTGATTCAGTTTTGCGCCTGAAAATTTTTCGATGAAGGATTTCCGTGAAACGCCGAGCAGCAGCGGGCGGCGCAACCCGGCAAAGCTTCGCAGACCCGCGAGCAACGACAAATTTTGCTCCAGTGTTTTTCCAAAACCGATACCGGGATCGAACATGACTTGGTCAGCGGCGATGCCACACGCGTTCAATTTTTCCAGCCGCTCCTGAAAAAATTCTGCGACCTCGCGGACGACGTCCGCGTAGGCCGGATTTTTCTGCATGGTCTGGGGCGAACCTTGCGCGTGCATGCAAACGTAGCCCGCGCCAAACTCCGCCACGATTTTCCACATTGCATCATCGTTGCGATTGGCCGCGACATCATTGACGATGCTGGCACCGGCAGCGAGCGCGGCGTGGGCGACGGCGGGCTTCATCGTGTCAATCGAGAGGATGACGGGCAGCGTGGTAGGGCTGACCTGCCGGTCAGCCGGGCTGCGTGTGGCGGCAAAAAAATTCGCGAGCTTTTCGATGACCGGAATCACGCGGCGAAGTTCTTCCGCCTCCGCGACCGGTTCCGCACCGGGCCGGGTGGATTCGCCGCCGATGTCCAGAATCTCCGCGCCCTGCGCGACGAGTTCCAGCGCGTGGGCGACGGCGGCGTCCGCATCCAGAAATTGCCCGCCGTCGAAAAAAGAATCCGGCGTGACGTTGACGATGCCCATCACAAGCGCCGGGCGCGGGAAGCAGAATTCAAATTGGCGGGCACGGAAAATCATTCTGGGTAAATTTACGATATGCGATTTACGATGCCGCCGCTTAACCGAATCCATGCAGTTGAACGGCTGCCGGCGCGCGGCATTTATGCCGCTTCACCATGCGAATGGCCGGCGGCCCCGGATTCATTTGAACACCCCATTCAGTGCGGACGTTGAAGCGGCATAAATGCCGCGCTCCGGCCGCGTGGTCCGTGTGTCGGTTGCCTGCGTCCTTTATGTTGACTGCATGGTTCCGGTTAAAGGGCGCGTAAATCGTAAATCGAAAATTCTTTCAGACCTTCGTTCTGAAATACGCAATCGTGTCCTTCAGTCCATCCGCGAGCTTCACCTTTGGCTCCCATTTGAGGATTTTTTTCGCCTTGGTGATGTCGGGCTTGCGCTGCTTCGGATCGTCCTGCGGCAGCGGCTTGAAGACGATTTTGCTTTTCGACTTCGTAGCCTGGATGATCTGCTCGGCGAACTGGAGCATGGTCATCTCCGTGGGATTGCCGATGTTCACGGGCAGATCGTAGTCGCTCATCATGAGCCGATAGATGCCCTCGATCAAATCGGAAACGTAGCAGAAGCTGCGGGTCTGCGTGCCCTGCCCAAAGATGGTCACCGGCTTGTTCTTCAACGCCTGGCTGACGAACGCCGGGACGACGCGGCCGTCGTTGATCCTCATGCGCGGGCCATAGGTGTTGAAGATGCGGACGATGCGGGTCCGGACCTTGTGCTCGCGGTGATAGGCCATCGTCAGCGCCTCGGCGAAACGCTTGGCCTCGTCGTAGCAGCCGCGCGGGCCGATGGTGTTCACGTTGCCCCAGTATTCCTCGGGCTGCGGATGGAGCAGCGGGTCGCCGTAAATTTCCGAAGTGGACGCGATGAGGAAGCGGGCTTTCTTTTCCTTGGCCAGACCGAGCGCCTTGTGCGTGCCGAGCGAACCGACTTTCAAGGTTTGAATCGGCAGTTCGAGATAATCAATCGGGCTGGCGGGCGAGGCGAAGTGCCAGACGTAATCCACCGGGCCGTCGAGGAAAATAAACTCGGTGACGTCCTGCTGGATGAACTTGAAATTCGGACTGCCGCCGAGGTGGACGATGTTGTCCACGCTGCCGGTGACAAAATTGTCAATGCCGATGACCTTGTGGCCGCGCGCGACGAGCAGGTCGGTGAGGTGGGAGCCAAGAAAGCCGGCGGCGCCGGTGACGACGGAGGTGGGTTGATGTTTTTTCATTTCCAGTGCGGAGAGCGTAGTGAAACGCCGCGCGGATTCCAATGCGGAAAAAATTATCCGGGCGAAGTGACGGCGCGCCCGTCCCCGGGCGCAGCGATGTGGGACTTGCCAGCGCCCTCGAAAAATCAATGCGACCAGTTGTGCGAATGTTGCTGCGCCCCGCAGCAACGCCGCCGCCAAATCAAGACACGGACAAGCTTCTAATTCGCACCGCAGCAGCCTGTTTTTTCGGGACTAGACTGCGCCAGCGGCGAACAAACAGCCAGACGCCGCCGCCCAGCAAAGCCAGCACTGCGGATGATGGCTCTGGAATAACGGTTATGCCTTCTTGAAACCACAAATCACGGTCGGTTATGGGAACGCCTTGATAAATTTCCGTTCCGCCAGTGTAACTGCCATCAGTAACAAATGAACCCACACCAAGATTGCCAGATTCAATCACGGGTTGGAAATAATAGGTCACACCTGGAGAAACGGCGACGGGCGCTGAGAAAACAAAATTAGTGACGCCAAAAAAATCATCCGGCAAAAACACAGCTGTGCTGATTCCCAAAATGGTTCCAGTGATGGAATTTGACCGCAGGTTGATACGCACAGTTCCTCCCAAGCTGGGTGAAGGATCGCCATCGTAAAGATTTAAAGAAATAAACTGCACCGAAGAAAGAGAGGGCGTGAATGATTGTCCGAGAGGTTGATAATAATTATAAAGTCCTGCTACACCCTCAACCAAATTGGTGGATTGCTGGTCAATGACCGTTGTGCCTTGACTGTGTCCCAGCCGAGTTGCAAAAAGGAATACGATTAAAATGATTTTTTGCTTCATAAATTATTTATTCGGGAGGTCTATCGGCGCAAAGGTGACGTGCTCAAAGCGTCCAGTTGAGCCGTCGCTGCGTTTGAACGGAACCTTATGCACGATGAAATTCGTGGTGCTGGCATCCCAGTGGACGACGAATAGGTTCCCGGGCGGCGCGTTTTCGCCAGCTTCCGTAATCAGCAAATCACCCACATAATTGGTAAAATAATTCTTGGAGAGCCTCGCAATGGCGCTTGCGGCGGGGTTGGTATTTCGATAATCCACACAATAAAGGTCCTGATTGGCGGGAATGATATCGAAGTCTTCCGTCGCAATGCCGCCGGGTATCAAACTTGTCGTAATGTTGGTGGTAATCGTGCCGTTGGTTGCAATGGTATAAATCAATGGAATAGGAAGTGCGTTTTCATCTCCCGTAATAATTTTCCCCGCCCAAGGCCCCCAATAATGGTTGGTATCATTTGGTAACGTGATGACCCCTTCAAGATGGCGCGTATTGATGTTGGCAACCAAAGTTGGCTGATGGTTGGTGTTGACCCGCCACACGCCCTTGTTGCTTAATGATGCCCCACTGGGACTGGTCACAACAATAAGGTCATTGCTCCATACACCGGTCTGGTCCACATACAAGCTGCCGCGTATCTGCAGCCCGTTGGTCACGGTGGAGTTCGTCAGGATGCACCAGTTCAAATTCGAGCGGGTGCCGTCCGCCGAGAGAAAGCCAATGCCGGTATCGCTGCTGAAATACATATCGCCGTTGGTGAAGCCATTGGCATCGGCCTTGACTGTCGCCAGCTTCACCTCTTCGCCTACCCCATGCACGCCAGACCAGTTGGTCACAATCGTGTTTGTCATCACCACACTATTGCTCAAAACCAGGTTCGTGTAAATGAAGGCAAAATCATAGGGAGTGCCGCCGCTGTAATTATAGGAAACCACCAGCCCATTCGACGGGGCATGATAATCTATGCCAATCGGATTGTTCAGGTTGGTAACGACGGTGTCAAAAAGCACCGAGTCAGCGATTGTATTTGTCGCCGCACTTGCATCTGAATCGATCACATAGCCATCCTGATTCGTCGGGTCGGGGATCAAGGTCAGAATTACGGTTTCGGTTCCTTCAATCTGATAATCTGCGAGCGGACTGATGAGTATATTGGTGCTGTCCATGCCGGGGACGAAATTCACCGTGCCGCTCAAGTTGGTATAATCTACGCCGTTGCTCGCCGTTCCGGAAACCGCATACCGCACCGCCAAGTTGGTGAAAATTCCGCGCGTGTCAGAACGTGTAAACAAGAAGGAACCCGTCTCACCTGGATTGCTGGTGCTTTGACCCGGCTCAATGACGCTGCCCCCGGCATAGACGAAAACCCTGGTGGAGGTGTCGTCGATGGAAACCGTCGCGTTGCTTTGGCCGGCCTCCACCAGATAAGTGTTGGTGGCAACCAGAGTGAGCGTCACCGTTTCAATTCCTTCCGGAAAAATGTCGGCTCGCGGGATGATGTCTATGTTCGTGGCCAAAGCCGAAGGACCGGGGACGAAATTGATGGTGTTGGTCAAGAATACATAATCCACGCCGTTGCTGGCCGTGCCGGAGATCAAATATGTGACGGCCAGATTGGTGTAGATGTTCTGAACGTCGGAACGCGAAACGGTGAATTGTCCCAACGTGGCTGAAACACCCGGTGGCCCGTCCTGTTCAAACACAACCGTGTCTGAACTGACTTCTATGCGCACGGTGGTGGACGAGTCTAAAATATCAATGGTGCCGGAAGAAAACTGCACGGAGGCAATCAGATAGGTGTTGGTCGGAATCAAAGTCACGGTGACCGTCTCACGGCCTTCCACCAGCAGGTCGGCCACCGGCTGCACGGTAATGTCTGCGGAACTCGAGTTGTTGCTGAACGTCATCATGCCAGAAAGCTCTGTGTAATCCACCACGTTGCTGGCCGTGCCGGTGATGCGGTAATACACCGTCAGATCGTTCGTCGCGGCATTGTTGACCGACTGTCGCGTCACCGTAAAATTTTGGTTCTGACCGGGAAGGTTCCCCTGCGGTTCAATGGCTTCATTTTGTCCCGCACTGACGGAAATGCTCCATTCCGCCTCATGCGCCCAAAAAAACTTCGTCGGGTTGTCGCCGAGGCTGACCGAATAAAATTCCGTCTGGTTCGTGCCAGGGGTGCCGGGCTGGTAGTCTACCAAAGTCCAGGCCGGCTGGAGCAGGTTGGTCTTGCTCAACAATTGGATGAATAAATTATCATGGGTGTTGTGCGCCAAAAGGTCGGCCACCTGACCG
>JAYVCM010000415.1:0-6862 GCA_043749955.1 Limisphaerales bacterium
ATCGGCTCCGGTTCCGGCACGTCGCGGGAAGTGGACTGGACGCAGGCGCAGCATTTTTCGCGCGGCTGGGTTTCCGCGCGCGTGCCGGCGCATTTTCATCTGCGCAAATCCGAGACGCGCCGCGAGCGCCTCCAGGTCGTGAACGAGAATGGAAAATTGCAGGTCGTCAACGGCCTGGGCGCGCCGATAAAATTACTCTGGCTGGCGGATGCCGGCGGAAAAATTTATCAGGCCAGCAATGTGGCTGCAGGCCAAAAGGCCGGGCTGGTCCCGACGACCGAAGCAATGAACCCGGAAAAACTGGGCGTTTCGCGCCTGCTCCGCGACATCAGCTTTGCCGCCGTCGTCGGACATGGCGACAGCACGGTGAAATATCTTTTGCCCGGCACCTACACCGCCGAGCTGGACGGAAATCCGTTCATCGAAAACGCGCTCGGCGCGGCCTCCAGCCCGAAGCGAACGAAAACCTCGTCGGTGGTGTTTGGGATTTTGGAACCGAACGCCAACTAATCCTTATGTCTCTTGGAAATTACAATTGGAAGGAAGTTCAAACCACAGAGGTCTGCCGGTTTCTGCAATCCCAACGGGATTGCGTCCTCCAGCCCAGGGTTGCGAGGAACGAGCTACCCTGGGTGGTGGCCGGAAATGTTTTCAACCCCAACGGGGTTGCGCCACGATGCCCCCGCCGAGCCGCAACCCCGTTGGGGTTGTTGGCCTGCAACGATTTTTCCCAGGGTAGCTCGTTCCTCGCAACCCTGGGCTTTAAGCCGGAATCCCGTTGGGATTCAGCATTGGAATTTGGAGCGTTAATGAAATGAAAGTCCAAGTCAAAAATCTGCGGAAGGAATTCGGCAAGACCGTGGCCGTGGACAACATCTCCTTTGAGTTCGATTCCGGCCACGTCTTCGGCTTCGTCGGCCCGAACGGCGCGGGCAAGACCACCACGATGCGGATCATCTCCACGATTGAAGAACCCACGTCCGGCGACGTTTTGCTCAACGGCATTTCCGTCTGCGAGGAGCCGGAACTCGCGCGCCGCGCCGTCGGTTACGTTCCCGACACGCTGCCCGCGCACGCCGACATCACCGTCCACGAGTATCTGGATTTTTACGCGCGCGCCTACGGGCTGCGCGGAAAAAAACGCACGCTGGCCGTCGAGGCGATTGAGGAATTCACGAACGTCATCGGCATCCGCGAGAAACATCTCAAGGCGCTCTCGAAAGGAATGAAACAGCGCGTCAGCCTGGGCCGCGCGCTGGTTTATGACCCGGACGTTCTGGTGCTGGACGAACCCGCCGCCGGCCTCGACCCGCGCGCCCGCGTGGAGCTGCGCGAGCTGCTCATGCTGCTGGCCGAGCGCAAGAAGGCGATCCTCATCAGCTCGCACATCCTCACGGAGCTGACGGAAATCTGCAACGGCGTGGTCATCATCGAGCGCGGAAAAATTTTGGAGACCGGAACCATCGTGGACGTGCTGAAAAAAAGCGCGCCGCGCCGCACGGTGGCGATCCGTCTGGTCGAAGGCAATCACCACCAGAATCCGCATCTGCTCAAGGAACTGTTGCAGACGCCGTTCGTCGAGAACGCGCGCGACGTGGCCAGCGAAATCCATTTTGAACTGACCGGCGACGAGGCCGCCGCGTGCGAAATCCTCGGCGGCCTGATCGCGAAAAAATTCAAGATCATCGAGTTCCGCCAGACCAAGGCGAACTTGGAGGACATCTTTATGAATGTCACGAAAGGAGGAGTGCAGTGAAAAAGCATTGGGAACATCCAACATCCAACATCCAACATCCAACGCCCAATGGACGGACTTCACGCGTCGCCGCATTGGATGTTGGATGTTGGATGTTCGGTGTTGGATGTTTTCCACTTTTCCTTTCCCCATGAACACAAAAATTTCCGCCATCAAATCCCACTTCACCAACTGGCGCGAGTGGGAATTAAATCCCATCGTCATCAAGGAACTCCGGCAGGGCGTGCGCAGTTGGACGGTCACGGGGATGCTGCTGCTGTTCCTCGTCGTGCTGTTCATCACCGCGCTCGGTTTTCTCGTCACCCAGAGTTTTGACGTCAGCCCGAACATGCAGCTCGGCGGCACGATGTTTTCGGCGTTCGTGGTCATCCTGGCGGGCGCGAGCGTTTTTTTCATCCCGCTGTTCATCGGCGTCCGCGTCGCGCAGGAGCGGCAGGAAAACAATCCCGACCTGCTCTACGTCACCACGCTGACGCCCACGCGGATCATCCTGGGGAAATTTTTATGCGGCGCCTACACCGCCGTGCTGTTCTTCAGCGCGTGCATGCCGTTCATGGCGTTCACCAACCTGCTGCGCGGCGTGGACCTGCCGACGGTGTTTTTCATTTTGTTTTTTCTGTTCCTCGTCGTGTGCGCCGCGAACATGTTCGCCATCTTTCTCGCCTGCCTGCCGATGAGCCGCCCGTTCAAGTTTCTGTTCATCATTGGCGGCATATTCATGTCGTTAAGCGTGATCAGTTCGCTGGTGGCGGTGGCGTTTATGATGATGCGCCTCGGCATCGGCGCGATGATGTCCGGGCGTGATTTTTGGATCGGCACGCTGACTTACACCGGCATCGGCCTGGCGCTCACCGGCCTGTTTTTTGTTTTGTCCGTGGCGCTGATCACGCCGCCGTCGGCGAACCGCGCGCTGCCGGTGCGGATTTATCTCACCGTCATCTGGCTGCTCGGCGGGCTGCTGTGTTTCAACTGGGTGGTCAAAAGCGGCGAGGCGGACCGGATGCTGGCGTGGACCTTTCCGACCTTCGGGCTGATGATGTTCGCGCTGCTCGTGACCATCAGCAACTCCGACCAGATCAGCCTGCGGGTGCGGCGCACCATCCCGAAATCGGGAGTGAAACGCGCGCTGGCGTTCGTCTTCTACAACGGCGCGGCGGGCGGGCTGGTCTGGGTGGCGGGCATTCTGGCCACGACCTATTTTCTGGCCGGACAAATCACGCTGACGTTTCCCAAAAGTGCGGCCGCGGCCGGTGAAGGCTGGCACTGGTTCGGCACCACCACGGCCTACGCATTCGCCTATGCGCTGACGGCGCTGTTCATCCACCGGAAGTTCATGTCCAGGCGTCCGCCGAAACTGACCGGGCTGCTCGCGGTGCTGCTGGCGGGCGCGTGGGCCGTCGTGCCGAGCATCGGGCTGTTTTTTATGAACCAGCTTTCCTGGAAATCCGTCGAGGGCCTGCAGCTCGGCAACGTCTTCAACGTCTTTTCCCTCCGCGACGACGAGCAGTTGTTTGCCCATCTCTATTTCGCCGTGGGCTGGCTGGTGGTGGTGCTCATCCTCAATGCGAAATGGTTTGCGCAGCAGGCGAAAAATTTTCAGCCGCTCAACCGGACCCAGCCGCCGCCGGTCATCGGGGAAATTCCACCGGCAACCTGAATGAAAAAACAACCAACATCCAACAACCAACATCCAACATCGAATCAAGCGCCAGCGCGCGAAGTCCGGCCATTGGATGTTGGATGTTGGATGTTGGTTGTTGGTTGTTCCTGAATTCCCCCCATGGACGCCTCCATCCGACAAGCCCTGCGCGACGGCGAAAAACTCGGCCTGCGTTACGCGCTCCAGATTCCGCAGGTCGCCGCGAGCGGCTGGACCGGCACGCGCTCCGGCCGCCGCGCGGGCAGTTCGATTGATTTTCAGGACTACCGCGAATACCAGCCCGGCGACGATCTGCGTTTCATTGACTGGGGCATCTACGCGCGCACCGACCGCCTGACCGTGAAACTGTTCCGCGAAGAAGTCACGCCGCATTTGGATCTGATCCTCGACGGTTCGCGCTCGATGAATCTCGAAACATCGGAACGCCGGCCTCCGGCACGGCCAGAATCAAAGTTTGAAAACGGGCCGGGCCGGAGGCCGGCGTTCCATTCGGCCAAGGCCAATGCCGTCGCGCAACTCGCCGCGCTGCTCGCCACTTCCGCCGCGAACGCCCAATGCACCCAGGCCGTCTGGTTGAGCGGCGAAGGCTATCAACGCCTGCCCAACGACACGCTCACGCCGTCCGCGTGGGACAAACTGGTAATGGACAGCAAGCGCACGCCCGAACAGTCGTTTGAAATTCTGCCGCCGAAATTTCGTCGCCTCGGTGTGCGTGTTCTGGTCAGCGATCTGCTCTGGCCGGGCGAACCGTTGCAACTGCTGCGGCGCTTGCGCGACGGCGCGGCGGCGCTGTTCGTCATCCAGTTGCTCGCGCGCGACGACGCGACTCCGCCGGAACACGGCAATCTCCGCGTCGTGGACAGCGAGACCGGCGACGAAAGCGAGATCTACATTGATTCCAGCATCGCCCGGCAATACACGGAAAACCTCGCGCAGTTGCAGCAGTCATGGAGCGATGCCTGCCGCCAATGCGGTGCGCACATGACCACGATTGTCGCCGAGGATTTGCAGAGTTCGCTCGGTGAACTGGAAGCCATGCAACTGCTGATGCCGGCATGAAGATGAAACATCCAACAACCAACATCCAACACCGAACATCCAATGAAATGCCGGCGCGCGAAGTCCGTCCCTTGGGCATTGGATGTTGGATGTTGGATGTTGGATGTTCCCCAATTTCATCCAGATGATTCCGTTCCTCACCTATCCGCTCGCAATGCTCGCGCTGGCCGCCGTGCCGGCGCTCGCGGCGATTTATATTTTGCGGAACCGTTTTCGCCGCCGCCAGGTTTCCAGCCTTCTGCTGTGGCGCTTTCACGTCCAGTCCAAGTCCGGCGGCGCAAAGGTCCATCGCCTGCAACTGCCGCTGATTTTCTTTCTCGAACTGCTCGCGCTGCTGCTGCTCGTCGTTGCCGCCACCGGGCCGCACTGGCAACTGCCGCAATCCACCCGCCCGCTGATCGTCGTGCTGGACGATTCCTTTTCCATGCGCGCCGTCCGCGATGGCGTCTCGGCACAAACGCGCGCGAAAATTTTTCTGGAAAAACTTTTCCGTCACCAGCCGCCGCCGTCCACGCGTTTGATTCTCGCCGGAGCGGAAACGCGTTCGCTCGGCTCGACCGCGAAAAGCTGGCGCGAAGTGGACGAGTTGTTGTCGCAATGGAAATGCTGGTCGCCGGATGGGGCGATTGATTCCGCCATCACGCTCGCCACCGAACTGGGCAGGCAGCAGGCGAACATCCTCGTCCTCACCGACCACAAGCCCGCCGAGGAAAAAATCTCGAACCAGCGCCTCGAATGGCATGCGTTCGGTCTGCCACTGGATAATTTTGCCATCGTCAACGCCTCGCGCACGGCGTTCGGCGAACAGGACCGGTGCCTGCTCGAAGTCGCCAATTTTTCCAGCGGCCCGCGCTCGACGAAGCTGATGATTGGAACGCCGGTCTCCGACCCGGCACGTTTGGAGACCCAGCCCCATCGTGCCGGGTCGGAGACCGGCGTTCCAACGCTGATCACACTTGGCGCGCACGAAAGCCAGCGGCTGGTGTTCAACATTCCTTCGTCCGCTCCATCGCTGCGCGCCGTGCTTGAAGCCGATTCGCTCGCCGAGGACAACGAGGTTCAACTGCTCCCGCCGATTCGCAAACATGTGCGCGTCCAAGTTGCGCTGACGAATGAAAATTTATCCGCGCTCGTAAGCCGCACGCTCGACGCGACCGGCTTGCGCGCGGCGATCTCTGACAATCCTGAACTGGTCATCAGCGAGTCTGGCGGAGTCGTGGGACAGGCGTCTCGCCTGTCCAGTTCAGACACAAACGCGACAGGCAAGATGCCGGTTCCACTGCCTTGGAGCCTGCGCTGGTCGAGTGCCGGCGCGACGAACGCCTACACCGGCCCGTTCATCGTGGACAATTCGCATCCGCTCGCCGACGGCATCGCGCTGGAAGGCGTCGTGTGGGCGGCGGCGGCGGTGACGAATTCGCCCGGTGAAGTGCCGGTGATTCTCGCGGGCAACACGCCGCTGCTGACCACGCGCGAAGATGCGCTGGGCCGGCGGCATCTCACGTTGAACCTGAACACCGGACTTTCCACGCTCCAAAACACGCCCGACTGGCCGATTCTTTTCTGGAACATTTTGTCATGGCGCATCGCCGAAATGCCCGGCCTCAAGGAAAGCAACACCCGGCTCGGCGCGGAAGTGAATCTGAAAACCACCGACGAGGCCGTGACCGTCACGCAGCCCGACGGCGTGAAAAAATTCTTTCCAAAAACCGGCGGCGAACTCGCGCTGGAGACGCCGGTGCCGGGAATTTATTCGGTGGTAGTAGGACAGGCTTCCAGCCTGTCCATGACTACGAACATTTTTTCCGTGAACGCGATCGCCGCCGATGAATCTGATTTGTCCGCCTGCATCAGCAGCCAGTGGGGCAGGTGGGGCGACGACAACGAGCGGCGCATGGAGGACACCTCTGCCGTGTGGATTTTCGGCCTGCTCGCGCTGGGGCTGCTGACCACGCATCTGTATCTGGTGGCATCTGGAAAGGGAGCGAAATGAAAAAAATGGAAAACATCCAACAACCAACATCGAACACCCAACATCCAATGACCGGTGATCGGACGGGCACGAGCAATTGGATGTTCGATGTTGGTTGTTGGATGTTGGATGTTTCCTAAAAACCATGCTCACCCTCTTCCAACCCGTCTGGCTCCTGCTGCTGATTCCCCTGGCGGCGGCGTGGTTTGCGTGGCCGCTGCCGAATCGCGGACTCATGATTTTGCGCGCGGTGATTTTTCTGCTCGTCGTCCTCGCGGTGGCGCAACTGGCGATAAAACTTCCCGACCGCGCGGGGACGGTGATCGTCGTTGCCGACCGCAGCGAATCCATGCCCGGCAATTCCGCCGCGTCGGAAAAAGAAATCATCGGGCTGCTCCACAAATCCATGGGGCCG
>JAYVCM010000416.1:0-24329 GCA_043749955.1 Limisphaerales bacterium
CATTTGCCGTCGCCGGCGCGATCAATAGCAAATTTGCTGCGTCCGCCAATTTGATGTGAAGAGGTTTCCAGCCATTTTCTTCGTCATACAGATCGGTCACGACTGGATTGCGCGAGAGCGTTTTGAAAGCGAGTGGAGTAATAAATTTTTGCGCGTCACCGGTCAGGACGACATGCACATCGCATTCCGCTTTGACGAGCAGACTCGTCAAGTCGGGAGCTTTGTACGCGGCAATCGAACCGGTCACACCGAGAACGATATTTGGTTTTGTAGTCATTTCGTTTTCTACGTCATCACGCGAGACAGTTTAGAGTCCGTTGCAGGAGTAAAAAAGAGAAATTAAAAGGTTCTATGGCGTCTCCCGACACTGCCCCGGAGCGCGGCTTTGTCGAAGACCAGCCGCAAATTTCGTCATGGAGCAGCCGTGGAAAAAAATCCCAGGTCCCCCGCCTTTTCGACGTGCGCCAGCTGGTCGAGGACGACACAGCCGCGCTCCGCGAATTTCAAATTAGGACACCATCAAGTGGCGCGCACGGCCGTCTTGCGCAAACTCATCGTCCTCATGAACCCAGGGCCTTGCCCTGGGCTGTCATCTGGCGGGCTTTCAGCCTTCATCAGATTTCGGCTCGACGAGTCAGCCCTTCGGATCAGCGTGTATCAGCGTCAATCAGCGGTTAAACATCTGTGCGCTCTTTGCGCCTTGGCGTCTTTGCGTTAAAACAGGTTCGCGTGGTTCCCGCCTTCGTCTGACTTCGGCGCGGCAAGGGCGTGGTTCGCGGTTGAGTTTTCTCGGTTTTGCGGTTATCCCTTTGCCATGAGCGTCGCCGAGTTGCCCATCCAGATTGACCGCGAGAAGATTGCGGAGTTCTGCCGTGCGCGCGGCATCCGCAAATTGAGCCTGTTCGGTTCGGTGTTGCGCGATGACTTCGATCCGGCGCGCAGCGACGTGGACGTGCTGGCGGAGTTCGCGCCCGGGGTGCGGCCAAGGCTGAAGTTTTTCGGTTATGGCGAGGATTTGGCCGAGGTCATCGGGCGGAAGGTGGATTTCAACACCGAGGCGTGGTTGAGCCAATACTTCCGGGACGAGGTGGTGCGCGAAGCCGTCCCGATTTATGAGCAAGCATGACCCGAAAGTAACTCTGCGCCAGGTCGCCACGGTGGAACAGATGCCCAAGGATTTGGACGCCGGCGAGAAGGAATGATTTACCCGTCATGGCTGGTTCAACCGGAAAAAGCTAACATCAAATTTGATGTTGCTCATTTATGGAGTTCACCGTAGAGTTTTATGAAAGTTTGGGCGGGAATTCGCCCGTGCTGGAGTTCCTCGAAGAACTCCGGCAGAGCGACCCCGGCGACCACGCGGCGGTGATGCGAGGTCTGGCGAAGTTGCGCGACCGGCAAAACCATCGCGAACCGCTGACCAAGGCGCTGGGTGATGGTCTGTTTGAGTTGCGTCACGTCGGCAAGTTGAACACGCGTGTCCTGTGGTTCTTTGTGCGAGGCCGCCGCATCATCGCCGTCCACGGCATCCGCAACAAAGGCCAGGCGATTGCGGCCCACGACCTCGACACGGCGGAGAAACGGATGCACGACTGGCAGGAAAGGTTTGAAAAATGAGCAAGACCAACTTTGACCTCTATCTGGAAGAACAACTGAAAGACCCGGAGTTTGCCGAGCGGTTTGAAAGGGCGGGCGAAGCCTGGGACGTGGCCCTGCAACTGACGGCGCTGCGTGAGAAGGCCGGCCTTTCCCAAAAAGATCTCGCCCGCAAACTCAAGACCTCCCAGCAAAACATCAGCCGCCTCGAATCACCCTCCTACGAAGGCCACTCCTTGACCATGTTGCGCCGCGTCGCGGAAATCCTGGGCGCGACCATCCGCGTCACCATCGCGCCCAAGGAGGAAGCCGCGCCCATGAGCCTGTCGGAAGCCAAAGTCGCTTACAAAATCCGCCGCAAAAAGTGAACCGCGAATGAACGCCAATGAACGCGAATACAAAAAAAGCTTCTTCCTCCATCCCCATTCACGTTTATTCGTGTCCATTCGCGGTTAGATCACGCCTATGAAACCAAATGAAGAACTGCTGCTGAAGAACGAAGTTTTCCAGATTGTTGGTTGCGCCATGGAAGTCCTGAATGGCTTGGGTCACGGCCTGCACGAAAAGCCTTACGAGAACGCCTTGGTGGTGGAGTTCGGGCTGCGCGGCGTTCCCCACTTCCAGCAGCCGCGCTATGACGTGCTCTACAAAACGGTGAAGGTCGGGGAATATGTTCCGGATATGATCGCGTTTAGCGCCGTGGTTGTGGATGCCAAGGTCATTGAAGCCATCACCGACCACGAACGCGGCCAGATGATCAACTATCTGAAAATCACCGGCCTCAAGGCTGGCGTCATTTTGAACTTCAAGCGCGCTAAACTGGAGTGGGAAAGAATTGTTCTGAGCAACCGCGAACCAACGCCGATGGACAAGGAATTCAGAATCTAAAACCGCTAATGAACGCCAATGCACGCGAATTCAAAAACTGAATTTTTGCTCTGTCCCCTCATTCGCGTTTATTCGCGTCCATTCGCGGTTGAAATATCATGAAGCCGGAACAAGTTCGAGCAACCAAAGCCGGTGGAGCGATTGCATTTTTGAATTTCCCGCATTGATTGGGCGCGCGTTTTTGGCTTTCATCTGCACTTGCAAATATGAGTTCCAACGCCACGCCCGCACGTCAGAGAAAATTGCTCGTTGCCAACCGCAGCGAGATCGCCATCCGCGTTTTTCGCGCGGCGACGGAACTGGGTTTCCGCACCGTCGCCATCTACGCCGCCGAGGACCGGCTGGCGATCCATCGTTTCAAGGCGGACGAGGCTTACGTTGTCGGCGAAGGCAAGGGGCCGGTCGGCGCGTATCTGGACATCCCCAGCATCATCGCGCTCGCCAAGGAAAAGGGCGTGGACATGATCCATCCGGGTTACGGATTTTTGTCGGAGAACGCGGAGTTTGCCAAGGCGTGTGGCGAGGCGGGAATCATTTTCGTCGGGCCACGCGTGGAATTGCTCCGCAACATGGGCGACAAAACCGCCGCCCGCGCGCTCGCGCAAAAAGTCGGCGTGCCGGTGCTGCCGGGAACGGAAGACGCCATTGAAGATCGCGGCGCGGCGCTCAAGGTCGCGAAGGAAATCGGTTTTCCGCTCATCATCAAGGCGGCGTTCGGCGGCGGCGGACGCGGGATGCGGGTCGTGACCAAGCCCGGCGATTTGGCAGACTTGCTTGATGAAGCGCAGGGTGAAGCGGGTCGCGCGTTTGGCAATCCGGCGGTGTTTCTCGAACGCTACATTTCGCGCGCGAAACACATCGAGGTGCAGATTCTCGGCGACAAGCACGGCAACGTCGTTCACTTGCACGAACGCGATTGCTCGGTGCAACGGCGGCATCAGAAAGTCATCGAGATCGCGCCGAGCGTTGAGCTGGAGGAAAAAGTCCGCAAGGAACTTTGCGACGCGGCGGTGAAACTTTGCAAAGAGATCAAATACGACAACGCCGGCACGGTGGAATTTCTTTACGACCAGGACACAAAGGAATGGTTCTTCATCGAGATGAACCCGCGCATCCAGGTCGAGCACACGGTCACGGAAGTCATCACGGGCATTGATCTGGTGCGTTCGCAGATCCTCATCGCCGACGGCAAAAAAATGCACGACGCGGAAGTCGGCATCCCGGCGCAGAACGAAATCCGTCGCACCGGATTCGCGGTGCAGTGCCGCATCACGACGGAAGACCCGGAAAATAAATTTCAACCGGACTATGGACGCATCCTCACGTATCGCAGCGCGGGCGGGTTTGGCATCCGGCTGGACGGCGGCATGGGTTATGGCGGCTCGGTCATCACGCCGTTTTACGATTCGCTGCTGGTGAAGCTCACGGCGTCCGCGCCGACGTTTGACGCCGCGTTGCAGCGCATGGACCGTGCGCTGCGCGAGTTCCGCATCCGCGGCGTGAAGACGAACATTCCCTTCCTCGAAAACGTCATCCACAACGCGGCGTTCCGGAGCGGGCAGGCCTCGACGACGTTGATTGACACCACGCCGGAGCTGTTCAAGTTCAAGGCCAAGCGCGACCGCGCGACGAAGCTGCTGTCGTTCCTCGGTGACGTGACGGTGAATGGCAATCCGCAGGCGAAACATTTTGTGCCGAAAGAAATGCTGCTGCCCGCGCGGGTGCCGGCCTATGACCACAAGCAGATTCCGCCGCCGGGCACGCGGCAGTTGCTGCTGGAACTCGGCCCGAAGAAATTTGCCGAATGGACGCTCAAGCAAAAACAACTGCTCGTCACGGACACGACGTTCCGCGACGCGCACCAGTCGCTTTTCGCCACGCGCCTCCGAAGTTACGACATGATCGCCGTGGCCGCCGCCGTCGCGCGCCGCACGCCCAATCTTTATTCCATGGAAATGTGGGGCGGCGCGACGTTCGACACGGCGATGCGTTTTCTGCACGAAGACCCGTGGCGTCGTTTGCGCGTATTGCGCGAGCGGATTCCGAACATCTGTTTCCAGATGCTCTTTCGCGGCTCGAACGCGGTGGGCTATTCCAATTATCCCGACAACGCCGTCGCCGGGTTCGTGAAACATTCCGCCGAGGCGGGCATGGATATTTTTCGCGTGTTCGACTCGCTGAATTATCTGCCGAACCTCAAGGTCGCCATGGAAGCGGTGAATGAAACGCACGCCGTCTGCGAAGGCGCGATCTGCTACACCGGCAACATCCTCGACCCGGCGCGCAGCAAATACTCGCTGAAGTATTATGTGAAGCTCGCGAAGGAACTGGAAAAGATGGGCGCGCACATTCTCGCCATTAAAGACATGGCCGGTCTGTGCAAACCCGCCGCCGCACACGCGCTGGTGAAGGCGTTGAAGGAAGAGATTGGAATTCCGATCCATTTTCACACGCATGACACGAGCGGCATTGCGGCGGCGGCGGTGTTGAGCGCGGCTGAAGCGGGCGTGGACATCGCCGATCTTGCCATTGCTTCGATGAGCGGCTCGACGAGCCAGCCGAACTTGAACTCCATCGTGGCCGCGCTGCAATTCACCAAGCGCGACACCGGTTTGGATTTGGCTGCGCTGAACGAGTTCGCCGATTACTGGGAACACGTCCGCACATTTTACGCGCCGTTCGATACCTCGCCGCGCGCCGGCAGCGCGGAAGTTTATCTGCACGAGATGCCCGGCGGACAATTCACGAATCTCAAGGAGCAGGCCGCCGGCATGGGCCTCGCGCATCGCTGGCCGGAGATCGCGCGCACCTACGCCGAGGTCAACCAGTTGTTCGGCGACATCGTGAAGGTGACGCCGAGCAGCAAAGTGGTCGGCGACATGACGATGTTTCTCATCACGCGCGGCATCAAACCCGCCGATGTTTTGAACCTTGAACCCGGCAGCGTGCCGTTTCCGGAATCAGTCATTGATATGTTGAGCGGCGGACTCGGCCAACCGCTGGGCGGCTGGCCGAAGAAGTTGCAGCACGTCGTCCTCGGTGATCGCAAACCCATCACCGGCCGTCCGGGCGCAGGATTGAAACCGCTCAACTTCAAAAAAATTGCGGAGGAACTCACCACTAAGCTCAAGCGCGAGGCGACCAGCGACGACGTCTTCAGCCACGTCATGTATCCCGAAGTGTTCGCGGCCTACGCAAAAGTGGAGCGCGACCTGGGCGATCTGTCCGCGCTGCCGACGCCGGCATTTTTTTACGGCATGAAACCGGGCCAGGAAGTTTCCGTGGAAATTGAGTCCGGCAAAACATTATTCATCCGCCTCGTCAACATTGGCGCGGTGGATGCCGAGGGCAAGCGCGCGGTGAATTTTGAATTGAACGGCATGACGCGCCAGTTGGCTATCGTGGACAAATCGGTGAAGCCGACCGTCAAGCCGCGCGTCAAGGCCGATCCCGCCAAGCCGTCGGAAATTGGCGCGCCGATTCCCGGACTCGTGACCGCGCTGGCCGTGAGCGTTGGCGCCAAAGTGGCGAAAGGCGACAAGCTGCTCACGCTCGAAGCCATGAAGATGCAGACGACGATCTATGCGCCTTGCGACGGCGTGGTCCAGGAAATCTGCGTGCAAATCAGCGAGGCGGTGGAGAGCAAAGACCTCATCCTGAAAATCCGCGCGGCGTAGCGTCAGGCGTCCCGCCTGACGTAGCGGGCTGGCGTCTCGCCGCCCGGAATGAACGATGGAATGTTCGTGAGGTTCTGAAAATTTTGAGCACGACTTGTCTCTTCGACGTTTTTTTCCGCCGGGCGGGACGCCCGGCGCTACGGCAGGCCAGAGGCCTGCCGCTACGCGGCGGCGGCAACTCGCGCTTGCCGCCCGCGCCAATCAATGCTTTGCTTTGGGGCATGAGCCGGCCCTATGAAGAAATCCTCGACGGCGCGTCGTTGCCGCGGTCCGCGCCCGGCGAACGCCACGAAATCATCTGCGCCCGGCTCCATCGCGAGATGGCCGCGAACGTCAACGGCCTGGCCAGCGTGCAACTGCTCCCGCCCCGCGCCCGCATCCAGGTCACCCGCACCACGGCGTTTTGCCCCGACCTCGCGCTGGTGACGGCGGCCTCCGGAAAACTGTTTCTCGCCGTGGAGATTGTCAGCCGCGACGACCATCACGCCGACACCGTGACCAAGAAGGAAATCTACGAGCAGTTGCGCGTGCCGCGCCTGTGGATGGTGGATCCGCGCTACGACAACGTGGAAATCTATCACAGCTTTGAATTTGGTTTGCAGTTGAAGGGCATCCTCGCCGGGAGCGAAGTGTTGTCCGAGAAATTGATCCCGCAGTTTCAAATGACCGTGGCCGGCCTGTTCGCGGCGTGACGGGATGACGCCGGTTGAACGAAACCACCGCCGCGATGTCTGAATTCTCGTAGCCACTAAACCATCAACCAAAAACCACCAACCATCATGCCCATGAAAAAATTGAAACTCACCATCGCCCTGCTGGCCGGAATCGCCTTTGCGGGCGCGACCCTGACCGCGCTCGCGGAAGACGCCAAGGAAACCACCGTGACCGGAAACATGGTCTGCGGCAAATGCAAGCTGAACGAAACGGCCAGTTGCCAGAACGTCATCCAGGTCGAGAAGGACGGCAAGACCATCAACTATTACCTGACAAAAAATGACGTGAGCGACGCCATGCACGATGAAGTCTGCAAAAACGATGGCAAGAAAATGACCGCCACCGGCACCGTCAAGGAATTGAAAGGCAAAGAAATGCTGACAGCCACCAAGCTGGCAGCGGCCAAGTAAAATAAATCATCTCAACCAACCGCCGCTGGAATTATTTCTGGCGGCGGTTGAATTTTACGCAGTCCTCGTATCTCACGCCGCTGCCGCCGAAGATGTCCAGCGCCGAGCCGATGGTCAGACTGATCTTTCCGGCGCCGAGCTGCGTGACGAGCTCCAAGTCCGCCAGCGAATTTGCGCCGCCCGCGTAGGTCGTCGGAATCGGCGTCCAGCGGCCAAGTTTTTCCACGAGTTCGCCGTCAATGCCCCGGCACAAACCTTCCACGTCCACGGCGTGAATCAAAAACTCCGCGCAGTGGCCGGAAAACTTTTTCAACGTCGCTTCCTCCACGACAAGTTCGGTGAACTGCTGCCAGCGGTCGGTGACGACGAAATAATTTCCCCGCACCCCGTCCCTCTCCCCATCCGATGGGGAGAGGGTGGCGTCTCGCCGGGTGAGGGGTTGGCGACGGCAGCTCAAATCAAGCACGAGCTTTTCTTTGCCAATCGTTTTTACCAGTTCGTCCAGCCGCGCCCAGTCCACGTGCCCTTCGCGGAAAACCCAACTGGTGACGATGACGTGCGACGCGCCGGCGTCCAGCCAGCCGCGCGCGTTCTGGGCGTTGATGCCGCCGCCGATCTGCAAACCGCCGGGATACGCGGCGAGCGCGGCGCGGGCCTCGGCGTCGTTGCCGGAGCCGAGCATGATGACGTGGCCGCCGGCCAGGCCGTCGCGCCGGTAAAGTTCCGCGAACCACGCCGCCGGTTTTTCGGAAACAAAATTGGTCCGCAGGCCGGCGTCGCCGAGCGTGCCGCCGACGATCTGCTTTACCTTGCCTTCATGGAGGTCAATGCACGGACGAAACATGGCCGCAAGCTAGATTCACGCGGCGGCAGTGCCAAGCGCCAAATGCGGAAACAAAAAAACAGTCTCTTAATTTGGTGGCGGCGGTGCTGCGGCACCGCCGTGCGTCGCGGCAGCGACGCACCCACCAAATTCAAATCAGGACGCCAACAAAAAAAATCCCCGGCCTTGCAGCCGGGGATTTTTGAGAGAGCCGGTTTTTATTCCTGGATGTATTTGATCGCGCGGGTTTTTTCCGTGCGGCGGCGGAGACCTTCATCCAAAACTTTTTTGCGCAGGCGCAGGTTCTTCGGCGTCGCTTCCACGTATTCGTCCACGTCAATGTATTCCAGCGCGCGTTCGAGCGAGAGCTTGAGCGGCGGGGCGAGCTGGATGCCTTTGCCGTCGCCTTGTGAACGCATGTTCGTGAGGCGCTTTTCCTTCACGGGATTCACCGGGATGTCGTTCTCGCGCGCGTTTTCGCCGACGATCATGCCGACGTAGATGGCGTCGCCCGCTTCCACCATCAGGCGGCCGCGTTCCTGCACCATGTTCAGCGCGTAGTTGGTGGCTTCGCCGTTGTCCATCGAGACGAGCGAACCGTTTTTGCGCGCGGCGATTTCGCCGCAGTCTGGGCCGTATTCATGGAACAAATGGCTCATCACGCCCATGCCCTTGGTCGAGTTGACGAGGTCGGTTTCAAAACCGATGAGACCGCGCATCGGCACGAGCGCCTCGACGGAAACCTGGTTGCCGACGTGGTTCATGTTCGTGATCTGCGCCTTGCGGCCGGAGAGATTTTCCATGATCGTGCCGAGGTTTTCGCTCGGGATTTCCACGAACAATTTCTCAATCGGCTCCAGCGGATTGCCGGTGGCCGGATCTTTTTTCCAAAGCACTTCCGGGCGCGACACCAAAACTTCGTGGCCTTCGCGGCGCATCTGTTCGATGAGGATCGCGATCTGCATTTCGCCGCGTCCGCTGACGGCGAAAATTTTCGGGTCGCTGGTCTGCGCGATGCGGAGGGCGACGTTCGTGCGGATTTCCTTCACGAGGCGGTCCCAGATGTGGCGCGCGGTGACGAGCTTGCCGTCCTGGCCGGCGAGCGGTCCGTCGTTCACGGCGAATTCCATCTGGATGGTCGGCGGATCAATCGGGATGTAGGGCAGGGTGGCGCGCAGTTCGGAATCGCAGATGGTTTCGCCGATGAAGACTTCCTCGAAACCCGCCAGGCCGATGATGTCGCCCGCGTGGGCCTCCTGGATCTCGATGCGCTTCATGCCCTCGAAATGGTAGATCATCGTGATTTTGTTTTTCGTGATCTTGCCGTTGCCGTGACGGCAGATGGCGGCATCGCCGACCTTCACTTTGCCTTCGACAATTTTGCCGAACGCGATACGGCCGACGTAATCGTTGTAATCCAGGTTTGCGACGAGGACTTGAAAACCATCACCCGCCTTTGCACGTGGCGACGGGATATGTTTCACGATGGCGTCGAACAACGGCTCCATGGTGCCGCTGGCGTGTTCGAGTTCCACCTTGGCGTAACCTTCCTTGGCGGAGCAATAGATGAACGGAAAGTCGAGCTGCTCGTCCGTCGCGTTGAGCGACATGAACAGTTCAAAAACCTGGTCGAGAACTTTTTTCGGGTTCGCGTTCTCGCGGTCAATCTTGTTGATGACCACGATGGGCTTCGCGCCGGCCTCGAGCGCCTTGCGCAAGACGAAGCGCGTCTGCGCCTGCGGGCCTTCGGCGGAATCCACCACGAGCAGCACGCCGTCAATCATGTTCATGATGCGCTCCACTTCGCCGCCGAAATCCGCGTGGCCGGGAGTGTCCACGATGTTGATGTGGTAGTCCTTGTATTTGAACGCGGCGTTCTTGGCGCGGATGGTGATGCCCTTTTCCTTTTCGAGGTCCATCGAATCCATCAGGCGTTCTTCCTTGGACTCGTGCTGGTTTTCGCGGAAGGTGCCGGATTGTTTGAGCAAACAGTCCACGAGCGTGGTTTTGCCATGGTCAACGTGTGCGATGATCGCGATATTTCTAATGTGCAACATAGGATCTAAAATAGCCGCACAGGATGCCATTTGGGTGGGAAAGGTCAAGCCATGCGTGAGGGAAAATTGAATTGTCTGGGATTACGCCTTTGACCAACCGCTTGGGAGTCCCGCTCCGAGCGGGATCCCGCCGGCCAGTTTTCCAAACCACCCGCCGGCGAGACGCCAGCGCTCCCAGCAAAAGCGGCGGCGGCGGAGCGCGGACGTCCCCGGCCGCAGCAATGTTCGCGGGCAATGAGGTTTTCGCGATCGGGGAGACTGCTGGCCGGAGAGAGTTGCTGCGCCCGGGAACGGGCGCACTCCGTGCTAAAACAAACTCGCCTGCTGAAGCGAACGAACTTCCCTGGTATTCTTCAACGTCGCGAGCGCCGCCTGACGATCCACGCGCGAATGTTGCTGTTTCAACCGGGCGATTTCCCGGTTGGCCAGCCCGTCGCAGCGTTCGTTGTCCGCGTGGCCCGCGTGGCCCTTCACCCATTTCCAGGCGACGCGATGCTGGGCGACGATTTCATCCAAGCGCTTCCACAAATCCACATTCTTAACCGGTTCTTTCGCCGCCGTGAGCCAGCCTTTGCGTTTCCACCCGCTGATCCACAGGGTGATGCCGTTCTTCAAATACTGCGAATCGGTGAACACGGAGACATCACTGCGTTCGGCGAGCGTGGCGAGCGATTCAATCGCCGCCATCAGCTCCATGCGATTGTTGGTGGTGGCAATTTCGCCGCCGGAAATTTCGCGGACGGAATCGCCGCAACGCACCACCGCGCCCCAGCCGCCGGGGCCGGGATTCCCTTCACAGCCGCCGTCGGTGTAGATGACCACGGGTTTCATCAGGCGTTGCTAGATCCCGTTGCGATGTTGCCCGGCGCGAGGATGCGGTCAAAGATCATGATCTTCTGCCAGATTTTCCGCGAGAGGCCGTTGGTGAGGGTTTCGATTTCGTTCACCGCCGCGAGCGTGACCGGGTCGTCAAAATTCTGCACATAGAGCGCGGAGATTTTGCTGATGAGCGCGAGCAGGTCGCTGCAATTGTCGAGGTAGCGGATCAACTGCGCCGGGTTTTGCGGACGTTTGATGGTTTCCGTGTTGCCCGTCGGCGTTTCGGAAATGCGTTCGGGATCTTTGGTGAGCTGGTGCATGTCAATGACGTGGGCGAGCGCACGCAGTTCGCGGATGGCCTTGAGCGCCCGCCGCCGTTTCAACCGCGTCTCCAGCGTCACGAAAAAAAAGGCGGCGATGCCGATGAACACGACTTCGTTGATGGCCGCGTTCAGGCCCTGCAAAAATTCGCCGATGCTGCTGACCGTCATCTGCACCTTCACATGCAGCGCCACGCTGATGACGATGAGCAAAATCGAAGCGATGCCGCCGCCCGCCAGCGCGCGCAACGGCAGGTGCGGCTTGGCCAGCCACGCCGCCAGTCCGGCCGCCTGCTCGCTGACGGTGAGAATCTCCGCCGCAACCTTGCTCAAGCCCGAGTCCGTGAATCGTTCCGCGATGCGCGCCTGCGTCGTGCGGCAGGTCTGAACAATCAGGTCGGCGTTGAGGTGGCGATACATGATCCGGGGTTGTGACAGCGAAAGTAGTCTCTTGAGCCGCGCAGGCTCGTCAAGCTTTTGATTAAAAACAAATGCCCGCCCAGCGCCTGACCGGATCGTAACATCCAATCCGTTGACTTCCAAATGTGGCGGTGTTAAAAATTTCACGGTTCAGGAATCCGGTATGAAACCCATCGGGAAATTTTCGTCGTCGCCGTGTTCGTTAGCGCGGGAAAACTTTTCTTTGCTCGATGTTTGCGCGGCCGTTCCCGGTTCACTTTTTTTTCTGGCCAGCGAACTTTCTGGAGTCGGGGCGGCATCGTTTGCTTTAATCCGATCCCGTTTTCTGTTGTCCACGTCCGCCGCCCAGTTGCGCCGGAGTGACCGTGCCATCTACCGCGTGAACGACCAGCAAACCGGCGTGTGGAGCCAGCCGCCAGGGTCGTTGTGCCGGGTGAAAATCAAGACAGGACAATTCAACGTCGCAATGAAATCCAACCGCTAAAACCAAACAACCAACCGGAGTTCCCTATGAAAACCAACCGCCGCCCGTGGCAGAAATTCTGCGCCATGAGTTTAACCGCAGTCATCAGCTGCTTTTGCCTGCGGGCGGGAGCACACGACTATTTCGTGACCAGTCTCGCCGACAATCTTGCCGGAGACACGTTGAGAGACGCCGTCAGTGCGGCTGAACTCCACCCGGACATGGTTTGCCACATCTACTTCAACATCCCGGCGGTTTTGCTTCCGGGCGTCATCACGCTCAACCCCGCGAACGGAGTCGCCGGCGAGAATGGGCAGATGGACATCAACAACCATGTCATGGTGATGGGAAATCCAGTCATCAAAACGCTGAACATCCATGGCCTCGGGGCGACCAACCTGACAATCTTGAACCCCGGCGGGCGGATTTTTTATGTCACCGGGGGAACCACGGTGATTTCCAATTTGACGTTCACCGGCACGTTTACAGGTGCAAACGGCGCCAATGGAACCCTGAACTCCATCCACGGTGCTGATGGCTCCGAAGGGATGGGCGGAGCCATATGGCAGCGAAACTCGGGCACGGAATTATATTTTTACAATTGTTCCTTTCAGTCTTGCAGCGCGAAGGGAGGAAAAGGAGGCAACGCTTTCGTTCCCATCGCCACCGGATTCCCTGCCAATGGCGGGGCTGGCGGAGCCGCCCTCGGCGGAGCCGTATGCAACGGCGGTCCACAATTTATTCCCGCAGGAGATTTGTTTCTGTTCAACTGCACGTTCTCTGGCAATTCCGCCCTAGGCGGGAAGGGCGGAACCGGCTATCGCACCGGCAGCGGCGGAACCGGGGGCAGCGTTTTAGGCGGAGCACTGGCCGACAACTATAGCGGCATGGATATCGTAATTGTGAACTGCACCTTTGCCGGCAACATCGCCAACGGAGGCAACGGCGGCACCGGCGGGGCGGCACAAGGCGACATGACCGGCGGCCCCGGCGGCAATGGTGGCAACTCCAGCGGCGGCGGCATTTATGTTCTCCACGGTTGCGACAATTGCACCGGAACCATCCATACCACCGTGAGCCAGAACATGAGCGTCAATGGAATCGGTGGTGCAGGCGGTGCCGGGCCAATGGTTGGAACACCGGGCACCGATGGCACGGCCTACGGCGGCGGGGTGTTTTTTGCCGGCATGGGTGATGTCGGCGACACGTTTCCCATCAACAATACGATTGTGGCAAACAACCTTACCCAGCCCACCACCGTCATCGGCAATGGTGAGGACGTAAAGGGCAACTTTGCCAGCGGAGGCTATAATTTGATCGGGAACACGGAAGCCAGCAGCGGCTGGAAAACGCCAGCAAACAATCCGCCGGATTTAACCGGCGTTCCCACAGCCGTTCTGGATGCGAAGCTCGGGCCGTTGCAAAACAACGGCGGCCAGTTGCTGACCATGGCTCCGCTCTCGTGCAGCCCCGCCATTGATTTCGGCACCACGGGCGGTTTTTCGTCGGACGAAATCGGCCAGACGCGCCCAAAAATTATTACTTCCTCCCCGGCCGCCGGGCGAGGCAGCGACATCGGTGCGTATGAACTCCTATCCTATCCAACGAATGGCACAACGGTTTTGAACATAGTGAAAAATACGACCGGCGGCACCGTGCTCGTCTCCTGGCCCGCCGCCTCCTGCCTGGTGCTGCAACAGACGGCGGATCTGGCCCACCCGATGTGGGTCAACACAACCAACGCCGTGGTGGTGAACAATGGATTCAACCAAGTTTTTATCACCCACGATCAAAGCGCACTGTTTTTCAGTTTGAACCGTCCTTGAAGATGCGGGTGCACACCCGCCACCGAATGGACTTAATTTTGCGGCTCCCCGGCAAAGTGGATTCATCCGTGTGCATCAGTGCCCATCCATGGTCAAATCAATTTTTTCAACCGCGCATCTCCGGCCATCCGCTTGACCAGCTCCTTGATTTTTTGCGCCTGCGATTTGTGCGCGAGGAGAACCGCGTCGTCCGTCTGCACGAGAATGGAATCGCGCAGGCCCACCACGCAAATCGGCGTGCGGTTCTTGGTGCGGGCGTCGTAGATGATGTTGCGCGCCGCGTCCACGTGGATGAAATCCGCCACGGCGGCGTTGCCTTCAGGGTCTTGCTTGATGTGGCGCGCGAGCGCCGGCCACGCGCCGAGGTCATCCCAGGCAAACGCCCCGTCGGCCACGATGACGTTCTGCGCCTTCTCCATCAGCGCGTAATCAATCGAGATTTTTTTGATGTCGGGATATTCCTTCGCCAGCACTTTCGCGAGCTTGGCCGGATTGCCCGCGACCTTGAACCAGCGCTGGCACGCGGCGAACATCTCGGGCTGATGCGCCTCCAGCCCGTTCGTGACCGTGATGAAACTCCAGACGAACATCCCCGCGTTCCAGCGATACTGCCCGCTGTTGACGTATTCCAACGCCGTCTCAAAATTCGGTTTTTCCACAAACCGCTCCGCCTTGAAAAAAATCGTCTTGGTTTTTTTCGCGCCCGGCGGTGTGGGCAGTTCCACGCCGGTGTGAATGTAGCCGTAACCCGTCGCGGGTTCCGTTGGCTTGATGCCGATGGTCACAATCGCCTGTCCCTGTGCGGCGACATCGAACGCATCGCTCAAGACCTGCTGGAATTTTTTCTCCTCGGGAATGACATGGTCCGCCGGCAGCACGGCCATGACGCCGGTGGTGGAACGCGCGCCGACGAGCGCCGCACCGAGCGTGACCGCAGCGCAGGTATCGCGGCCCATCGGCTCGGCGACGACATTGTCCTTCGGCAGCTTGGGCAGTTGCTTGCGCACTTCGGCGACCTGCGCGGTGTTGGTGATGATAAAAATATTTTTTGCCGGAACGAGCGGCAGCACGCGGTCAACGGCCTGTTGGAGAAACGAGCGCTTGCCGAAGAGCGTGAGCAGTTGCTTGGGCATCTTCTCGCGGCTCAACGGCCAGAAACGCTCGCCGCGTCCCCCGGCCATGATGATGACGAAACGGTCTTTGAGGTTAGTTTTAGTTTTCATTTGGAGATTTTTCTTAAAAATTCGCGCGGGCGTATCATTTCGATTCCGAACGGCTTTTCCAGAACCAGCAAATCCGGGTCATGCGTCACCACGAATGAAGCGCCGGCTGCCAGTGCGCAGCCAATAAAAACATTATCGCTTTGATCACGGCTCAATCTGGCCATGAACGCGACTGGCTCAACCTTTCGGGCAATGTTTTCAATCCAGTCCAGCATCGGCTTCGGGTCAATGGTTGATCGAGTTTTCCGTTTTACCTCCGACGTGGCTTCACGGTATTCGTCGAAAATTTCGGGAGCGCCGGCGATCAAAAACTTTCTCCGCGCCGCCGCGACCAAACACCGGCGCGCATCGCTATTCCAAAACACGGCGGCCACCACCGTGCTGGAATCAAGCACGATGATTTTTTTTGGCGCGGACATTTTTGATGACCCCCAATACCATCTGCTCGTCCTTTTTGGTGAAGCGTTTGGTCGGCAGGCCGCCGGAAAGCCTCACCACCTGCGCGAACTCGGTCATGGTCGGTTCGGGAATGGGCGTGATGTAAAGCCCCTCACCGATTTCCGTCACGCGGAGCGGGGAATTCGGCTTCAACCCTTTGCGCTCGCAAAAATCCTTGGGCAAGACGCACTGCCGCTTGCTCGTCAATGAAATGGTCGTCGTCATGGCGTAAGACTTCCTTACGCGGGTAAAATTGTCAAATCCTTTGGCCGCCGCGCCCCGGCCAGGATGATGACGAAACGGTCTTTGAGGTCAGTCTTGGTTTTTGTGCTCATATTTTTTTTAACCACGGATGGACACGGATAAACACGGATGGGAAAAACGCAGAGGCGCAGAGAACGCAAAGAGTCGCAAAGTTTTTTTCACTCTGCGTTTCTCCGCGTTCTCTGCGTCTCTGCGCTTGGTCTTTTTATCCGTGTCCATCCGTGTTTATCCGTGGTTAAATTGTTTTTACTGCGTCCGCCAGTGACTTCACGAACGCGCCCACCTTGGCGACGAGTTCGGGTGATTTCCCGTGCGTGGCGATCTGGTTCACGATGGCGCTGCCGACCACACAGGCGTCGCCTTCCTGCGCGACGAGCCTGGCCTGGTCGGGATTGGAAATGCCGAAGCCAATGGCGATGGGTAGATTTGTGTATGCGCGAATCTTCGCGACTTGCGATGCGAGATTCGACGCGACTTGTGTCTGCATCCCCGTGACGCCTTCGCGCGAGATGTAATAAATAAATCCGCTGCCGCGCTTGACGATGAGTTCCATGCGGTCTTCCGGCGTCGTCGGCGCGACGAGGTAAATATGGCAGAGACCAGCCTTCTTCATCAGCGCTTCGTAGTTGTCCGATTCCTCCGGCGGTAAATCCAGAACGAGCAAGCCATCCACGCCCGCCTGCGCGCAGTCGGCGATAAATTTTTCCAAGCCGACTTTGTGAATCAAATTAAAATAAATGTAGAGCACCAGCGGAATCTGCGCCTGCTTACGGATTTCGGCGATGGTGGCCAGAAGTTTCGGCGGCGTGGTGCCGGATTCCAGACCGCGCTGCGCGGCGAGCTGGTTCACCAGACCATCTGCCAGCGGATCGCTGAACGGCACGCCTAGTTCCAGAATGTCCACGCCTGCCTTGTCGAATGCGAGTGCGAGGTCATGCGTGGCTTGCAGATGCGGATCGCCCGCGCCGATGTAAACGACGAGACCCTTTTTGCCGGCGGACTTGAGCTGGTTGAATTTCCCCACGATGCGGTTCATGTGCGGCGAAGTTTCAAGTTTCAGGTTTCAAATTTCAAGCGGATTGTAGGAGACGACGTGAGGAGTCTCTGTTTTTAGTTTGAGCCTCGTCACCTCGGCTCCTACAATCTCCGCATGGCAAGCAGCTTTGGACAATTGTTCCGCATCTCCACCTGGGGCGAATCGCACGGCGGCGGCGTGGGCGTCGTCGTGGACGGTTGTCCGCCGCGCCTGAAACTTTCTGAGGCGGACATCCAGCCCGACCTCGACCGTCGTCGTCCGGGCCAGTCCAAAATCGTCACGCCGCGCAAGGAATCCGACACGGTGCAAATCCTGTCCGGCACGTTCGGCGGCAAAACGCTCGGCACGCCGATTTGTCTCTGGGTGAAAAACGAGGACGCGCGCTCCGAGGCGTATTCGGAAATGAAAACAAAATTCCGGCCGTCGCACGCGGACTTCACCTACTTTGCCAAATACGGCATCCGTGCGTGGGCGGGCGGCGGCCGCGCCAGCGCGCGTGAGACGGTTGGTCGTGTCGCCGCCGGCGCGATTGCGAAAAAGATTTTGCGCGAGAAGTTCGGCGTGCAAATTCTGGCTTACGTCAAGCAGGTGCAAAAAATTATCGGCGACGTGAATCCCGACACGGTGAAATTGAAAGATGTTGAGTCCAACATCGTCCGCTGCCCTGACGCGAAGGCGGCGGAGCGCATGATCCGGCTCATCGAAAAAATGCGGCGCGAGGGCAACACCGTCGGCGGCATCGTCGAGGGCATCGCGCGCGGCGTGCCGGCTGGCTGGGGCGAGCCGGTGTTCGACAAGCTGGAAGCGGACTTGGCGAAGGCGATGTTAAGTTTGCCCGCGTCGAAGGCGTTTGAAGTCGGCTCCGGTTTCAGCGGCATTTTGCTGACGGGGCGCGAACACAACGATGCGTTTCGAGCCAAGCACGGAAAAGTTTTCACGACCACGAACCGTTCCGGCGGCATCCAAGGCGGCATCTCGAACGGTGAGACGATTTTCTTTCGCACGGCGTTCAAGCCCGTCGCCACGGTCATGCACGAGCAGGACACGGTGGACACAGCCTTTCACAACACCACGCTCAAAGGCCGTGGCCGTCACGACCCGTGCGTGCTGCCGCGCGCCGTGCCGATGGTTGAGGCGATGACCGCGCTCGTCCTCGTGGACCACGCGTTGCGGCAGCGAGCGCAGTGCGGTTGAATTTCAAGCGGCAAGGCGGTCAAATAAGTCCATTATCACATTGATGAAATATGCGATTTTCACTGTGCTTGTCATTTTTGGGGTTGTTGATGCAACTGCTTCATCCCTCTTCAACCATCGCATCTCCCCAGGAAGAAGTAATCATATTGCATGGCACCTTGCACTCGAGCCGCTCGATGTCGAAAATAGAGAGCGCCCTTAAAAAGGTGGGCTATAAAGTGCGCAACGTGGATTATCCCTCGCGCACCGCGTCCATTGAAAAACTCGCGGAGGATGCCATTGGTCCGGCGGTCGCGGAATGTGAGCGGGATGGCGCGGTTAAAATCCATTTCGTCACTCATTCGATGAGCGGGATAATGGTTCGCAGCTATCTCGCACGACATCCCCTGCCTTCACTTGGTCGAGTGGTGATGCTTGGGCCGCCAAACCAGGGCAGCGAGGTCGCGGATGTATTTGGGCATTGCTGGCTCTACAAAAAAATCTTTGGTCCGACGATGCTGGAATTGACGACGGCCACAAACTCGACGGCAAATAAATTGGGATCAGCCAACTTTTGCCTGGGGGTGATAGCGGGAGACCGATCCATTAATTGGCTTCACAGCTTCATCATGCCGGGCCGAGATGATGGAATGGTTTCCGTGGAGAGAACCAAGCTCGCGGGCATGACTGACCATATTGTCATTCATGCCACGCATACGTTTATGGTCAAGAAGCGCGAGGTTATTCATCAGGTAGTTTGTTTTTTGCAGAACGGCAGGTTTGACCACGAGCTCTGATTTGTGGGACATGGCCTTGCCTCCGGTTAGAAAATCAATTTCCAATTTTTAAATGACGCCCAAAAAATTTGAAGATTTCATTTTCTAGTTCTGGCGCGGGGTAGAATCCGTGACCTTCAGCGCGGACAACCTCAATTTGTGCCTCTACACCAGCCTTCAACACTGCATGATAAAAAATTTTACTTTGCTCAGGTGAAACCAACGTGTCTTTTGCGCCGTGAATTAAAAAGACGGGCGCGCAATCTTTGTTCACGTAGGTTATCGGACTGGCTGCGAGCGCCTTGTCTTTGTTTTGAGCGACTTCGCATCCCAACAGCTTGGCAACCCGACCATTGTGGGCCGCTTCAAACCTTGGATCGGAGACTAGTTGATATAGTTCCGTTGGCGCATAAAGAGCACAAACACATTGGACGCGACTGGAAAAATTCGTATTGCCACCCACGTCGCCCTCCATCTCATGGTTGTCAGGTGTCGTTCCAAGCAATAAAGCCAAATGGCCGCCAGTTGAGACTCCAAAAACACCAATTCGGTCCTTATCGAGGTTGTATTTTTCCGAGTTTGCCCGTAACCACCGTATGGCACTCTTGCAGTCGTAAAGCTGCGCGGGAAAAATTGCGGCGTCGCTTAACCGGTAATTGATGCTAACAACAGCGATGTTTTGAGCTGCCATGTAACCAATCGGGCAAAAATATTTACTGAAGCTATCCCATCCACCGCCATGAATCGAGACCATCACGGGAAGCTTGCCGCGAACTTGCTTGGGGGAATAAATATCAAGTCGTAAAGATCTTCCATCTACCTTTGCATATTCAATATTTTTTTGAACTCGCACACTGGGTGGCACATACGGGAACCCAAATGCGACAACGGTCCGTAGAGTGCTGCAACCACAGGCAAGCATGCAAAGGGACAAGAGAAGCAGGGGGATGGCATGTGAAGTTTTCAATTTTATTTACGACATCAGGCGGCCAGTCTCAATCAATCCTGACAGTTCTCAAGAACTTTTTGGGCAATTTCAAGATCGGGATGACGCAGCTTCGTAAAAATTTCCACCGCGCGCCGGGCATGGGGAATTGCTTCCTTGATTTTGCCCTGACCAATCAAGGCTTGTGCCAACCGATTGCCGCTTAATGCAATTCCGGGTTGATGATTTAATTTTTCTGACAAGCGCAAGGCTTCTCCCGCCAAGTCAGCGGCCTGCTTCCAATCTTTGCGGATCAAGGCCAGTCGCGCCAGATTTCCAAGGTTCATCGCCAAACCGGCGGTGTAGCCGACTGATTGAGATATGCGCAATGACTCCTGGTAATTTTTTTCTGCGGCAGAATAATCGCCGGAGAGTGATTCAGCCTCGGCCAGTAAATTAAGCGTGATTGCCACATCTTCACTTTCCGCGTTCAAGGAGCGCGACAATTGAAGCGATTCGCGGAAGGACTCAATGGCTGGGGCGTAATCGCCTTTCAAACAAAAGCCAGCACCGCGCAAGCGGATGGCGAGGGAAAATTCGTATGAACCCGCTCCGGCCTTGCGCCAATGTTCTACTGCCCGGATTCCATATTCAGCGGCGGCATCGCCTTGTCGCCGAAAATAGCTCAATCGTCCGGCGTGTCTGGCCCGCCACCCAGCGTTGTGATAATCACCGGTCGCGAAGGCGACGGCTTCGGCCTGATTTTCAAGCGACAGGTATTCATCCCAGCGGCCAGTGAAATTCAGGAAATCCGCCAGCGCCTCGCACACGACTTGAAGCCGGTCGTTTGCTCCGGCTATGAAAAGGGGAAGCGCCGGAGCCACCAGCGGCCACAAGGAATCAAGAACGGCATAGCAGTCGTGATTGTTGCGGCCATTTTTCAAAATCAACTCATAGGCTTGGAGTTCCAGCCGGTGCTGGGTTTTTGCAAAATCATCGGGGAATCGCCGCCGCAAAAAATCAGCCACCATGGGCACAAGGACGAAGGCGGTTTCCGTCTGGTTCGGTGTCACGATGGAACGGTTGGAAAGAGTGTGCAGTGCGGTTTCAATCGCCGTGGTTTCGAGCATGGCCAGCGCAGCGATGTGTTCAATCTTCGCAGGCAAATTGAAACAGGCAAGGGCAACAAGGATGCCGGTCTCAATTTTGGTGAACTCCCGTGCGAGGTCGCCAAAGATAAATTCCAGCGGGTCGTTTTGCGGCGGACAACTGCGAAGGAAATTCAAAGCTTCAGCAAAGGTGCGACAGCTTCCGAAGCCGATCTGTCCGGCCATCCAGCGTAAGAGCAGCGGCTTGCCACCAGTCTGTTCGTAAAGCGCAATGCGTTCGGCCTCACTGGTTCTGGCCAGCAGCTTGTTGTGCCGAGACAAATCCGAGAGGATTGCCAGGGCTGCGGCCCGATCTAATTGTTCGAGGAACACGACGTCTGCGCTGGAACCAATGCGATGTCGGCTGGTGAGGATGGCTTTGCACGGTTGCGGGAGATGATTGATAAAGCTGAATAACTGGTCGCGATCCGCTTTGGTGAGCGATTCGAGATTGTCAAAGATAAGCAGGGTTTTAGTGCCACGCAGGACTTCCAGCAACATTCGGGTGCGCTGGTCTTCTGAAAATTTGAGAATTTCTGGCTGCCCCAAATGACGGGCAAGCTCATTCATCATTTCCAAAAATCCGGACAGGATTAAGCCGGTCAGCTTGCGCTCGCCGTCGTCATCCATCTCATGATCTTTAACCGATAAAAATACGATGCGCTGGAACTGTCCTGGCGGGCAGTTGCCAGCGGCATGAATAGCTAGAGATGTTTTGCCCATTCCGCCGGAGCCATAAATAAGCACGCCCCAGGAGTTCCCTTCAGGCTCAAGCGTTTTGGCAATCCGACTTAATTCCTCCGCCCGTCCAAAAAATGATTGCGACCTCGGCAGGTTGTTGAGCGGGACGCTTGGTTGCGTTCCGTTCGGATGGATGTAAGAGGATGCAGATTTTCCACCTACAGGCATGGCAACTAGCCCCTTGATGACCGCATAACGATAGCCCGAAAATTTCTCATCCCGCTTACCGCAAATCTGCTCCTCAATGCCATAATGAGCCTGCTGTTCTTGTGACAATCCAAGATAAGTTTCTGAATCAACGAGGATTTCACCGACATTGCAGGCCGCCTCCAGTCGGACTGCACGGGCAACCACGCTTCCAGCCATCTTTTTTATGCCGCTGGTGTAATCAACCGCAAGTTCACCCGTGGCGATTCCGATACGGAACCAGCGCTTGGCTGAATCAAACGTCTTTTGTTCATTATGAAGTCGGCTGGCATTGTGAACCGCCTCGGCAAAAATGTGTGCGACCGGCGGGGAATCAAAAACCAAAATCGCCCCGTCTCCTGTCGTCGCCAAAATTGCGTCCTCTGCTGCAACCCCCGCAAGCTTCAGGCCGTTGGTGAAGAACGACTGGATCTGATCGTTGAACTTCATCACGAGTTCTGCGGAAAAATGTTCCTCTAATTCACGCGCGACATCGCTGTAACCTTTGAGGTCAAGTTCGACGACAGTTTTTTTCATTGATTGGCTGATTCGAGCACAAGATTAGAAAAGCATTTCAAAGGGGTCAATTGTCATCCCAACCAATGATGGTGGTGAAAACCCATTTGCTGATTTGGCAAAATCGGCCTAGCATCCACTCATGGCTGAAAAAACGATCAACGAAATTACTGGCGACATGCGGCGGCTGCACACGAAGGCCGTCGAGGCGGCGCAACGCGAGAATGACGACTACGCCATCGCGCTCTTCTGCCAGATCCTGGAAAAAGAGCCGGGCTTTTTTGAATGTCGCCGGGCGCTGCGCGCGGCACAATTCAGGAAGGCGGGCACGGCCAGCACGGGATTTTTCAAAAAGATGATGAGCGGCGCCGGTTCCTCGCCGCAGATCGCCAAGGCGAAAATGGCGTTGAACAAAAATCCCGCCGAGGCGATGGCCATCGCGGAGCAGGTATTGAGCGGCGACCCGACGAGCGCCGCCGCGCATCGCATCATTGTGGACGCGGCGCGGGCTTTGGACCTGCCGCAGACGCGGGTGTTTGAGCTGGAGACGCTGGCGAAGAATTCGCCGAAGGACAAGGCGCTCGTCATGGAATTCGCGCAGGCCGTCGCCGAGACCGGCGGCAACGCGCGCGTGGCCGAAAAAATTCTGGACGATCTCATCCGCGCCAGCGGCTACGACACGGATTTGCTGCAGGCGCAAAAAAATCTTTCGGCACACAAGACGATGGACGAGGGCGGCTACGGTGCGCTCGAGGGCGGCGAAGGTTCCTATCGCGACATCCTGCGGAACAAGGAGGAGGCCGTCTCGCTCGAACAGGAAAAGCGCGTGCAAAAAACCGAGGACGTGGCGGAACGGCTCATCGGCGAATATGAAACGCGCCTCGAAACCGAGCCGGGCAACTTGAAGCTGATGCGCTCGCTCGCGGAACTTTACACGCAGAAAAACCAGTTCGACCGCGCGCTGGAACTGTATGCGCGCATCAAGCAGAGCGACCTGGGCAGCGACGCCTCGCTCGACCGCGCCATCGCGGAGACGACCGTGCGCCGGTATGATTTTCAGATCGCGGAACTCAATCCGTTCGCGGCGGACCAGCCGGAGCAGGCGGAGCAAGTGGCCAAACTCACGGCGGAGAAGCTGGATTTTTCGATGGCCGAGTGCCAGAAGCGCGTGGAGAAATACCCGACGGACATGGCGATCCGTTTCGAGATGGGGCAATTGTATTTTCAGGCGGGCAAGCTCGGCGAGGCGATCCAGGAATTTCAGAAGGCGCAGGGCAACCCGCACAAGCGCATCGCGGCGATGAGCTGCCTGGCGCAATGTTTTGCGAAACGCAAGATGAACGACATGGCCGCGCGGAAATTGCAGGAGGCGCTCAAGGAAAAGCCCGGGTTCGACGACGAAAAGAAGGACCTCATCTACCAGCTCGGCTGCGTGCTCGAGACCATGGGCAAGAAGGAGGAGGCCATCGAGCAGTTCAAGATCATCTACGAGACGGACATCAGCTACCGCGACGTCGCGGCGAAGGTGGACGCGTATTACGCGGGGCAGTGAAGGTTGAAATCAGGCAGGGCCGCGTTGCCGCGCGGCCCAAACTTCCCGATAATCCTAAAATCCGAAAGAAGTCCGAAGCCCGAAAGCTTCTGTTCCGCCATCGTTCCCGGAGCACTTTTTTCGGCCTGCTGCCCAAGCTTCTTTCGGATTTCGGATTTCGGACTTCGTTCGGATTTCGGGCTGGCAACTCTCAATCCCGCTGGCTTTGTCGGCGGGATTTTTGTTTTCCAATTTCCCGGAGCGCGGCTGTGTCGTCCTCGACCAGCCGCAGCGGGCCCGGAGGTGAAGGCGCGGTAAAACTTTCCAACGACGTCTTGAATGCGAAGCTGCTGCGGCTG
>JAYVCM010000417.1:0-4054 GCA_043749955.1 Limisphaerales bacterium
GGCGGAACTGGTGCCGCGATTGAAAACGATTTTCGCCGCCGAGCGCGTGCCGGCGGAACTGGTGTGGATCGCGGAAGTGGAATCGGGTTTTGACGCGCGGGCGCGGAGTCCGGCGGGCGCGCTGGGGCTGTTCCAGTTGATGCCGGCGACGGCGAAAGGCTTTGGGTTGAGCCTGTGGCCGCGCGACCAGCGGCGGATTCCCGAGATGGCGGCGCGGGCGGCGGCGCAGTATCTGCGGAAGCTGCACGGCCAGTTCGGCGACTGGCGGCTCGCGGTGGCGGCCTACAATTGCGGCGAAGGCACGGTGCAAAAATCACTTCAGCGATACGGCGCGAAAAGTTACGAGCGCATCGCCACGCATCTGCCGGCGGAGACGCAGATGTATGTGCCGAAAGTGGAGGCGACGATTTTGAAACGCGAGGGAGTTGAGCTGGAGAAATTGAATGCGCCGGCCAGCGGAGCAGTCAACGGTGACAGGTGAAACGCAGAGACTATTTGAAATAGATTCCGCCAACCTTGTCATCCTTCAAACTCATCGTGCCAAGAATGTCGTCGCCGCCGTCTTTGAACCGCAACCGATAGAGGAAAACCTGATGGCCGCGCTGGTTTAATTCGCCCAGAAAAGTTGTGTCATAACCACCGCCGGTCCGCTTGTTCATGAAGTTTGAGGCGGCGTCAAACTGGGTCTTGGTCAGCGCGGCTTTCAAATTGTCGTTGGCATCGGCCACAAAAGCGTCGTAATCCTTCGCCGTCTGCGCCGCGAGCAGGCGCTGGAAAATTTTGTCCGCCTGGGCGCTGTCGGCGGCGTGGAGCGCAAGTGAACACAATGAGAATGCTGCGACCAGCAGCGCCGTTCGAATTGAGGTCTTCATGGTTCGGACGATAAATTTTCATTCTTATTCCGTCCAGAAAAATTTGTTGAAGCAAGTGCAATCTTGCCAACCGCGCCGGTGTTTTGTCTAATCTGCGCGTGCTCAACCAGCAGACTCTCAATCGTGCCGCCAGTTTCTCCGGCATCGGCCTGCACAGCGGCAACCGCGTCAACATGACCATCCTGCCTGCGCCCGCCAGCAGCGGCGTGCGCTTCCGCCGCGTGGACCTCGACGGCAAGCCGGAGATCGAGGCGCGTGTGGAAAATGTCTCGGAGACGAACCGCTCCACGACGCTCGCCAAGGGCAACGTGAAAATCCACACGGTCGAACACGTCCTCGCCGCGCTCGCGGGCTACGGCATTGACAACGCCGTCATCGAGCTGGATGCGAACGAGCCGCCGATCGCCGACGGCAGCTCGCGCGAGTTCTGCAAGATCATCCAGACCGCAGGCATCGTGGCGCAGCCGGAGAAAAGAGAGTTTTTCGCGCCGACCGAGCCGATTGAACTGCGGCTCGGCGAGACGATGATGACGATTTTCCCCGACGAGCATTTCAAAATCACCTGCACCAGCGCGGACAAGCAGGGCCGCTTCACGCAATTTTTCTCCACGGAAATCACGCCCAAGACCTGGGAAAAGGAGCTGGCGCACGCGCGGACGTTTTGTTTTTTCGAGGAGATTGAATACCTCATCAAGAATGGTCTCATCAAGGGCGGCAGTTTGGAGAACGCCGTGGTCATCCGCGACGACGCGGTGCTGACCACGGAGCCGCTGCGCTACGCCGAGGAATTTGTGCGCCACAAGATGCTCGACATCATCGGCGATCTTTCGCTGCTGGGCCGGCCCGTGCGCGGGCACGTCATCGCGGTGCGGCCCGGCCACGCGGGCAACGTCGAGCTGGCGCGGAAAATTCTGGAGCAGGTCAACCGTCCGTTGCGCGCGGCGCAGACGTTCGCCCCGCCGCCGGACACAAAACCCGCGCCGGAACCGCTGCCGGCCGTCGAAGGCGCGATGGACATCGTGGAGCTGATGAAGTTTCTGCCGCATCGCCCGCCGTTTTTGCTGGTGGACCGGATTTTGAAAATCGAGGGAAACAAAAT
This sequence comes from Limisphaerales bacterium, assembly GCA_043749955.1. Lineage (GTDB taxonomy): Bacteria > Verrucomicrobiota > Verrucomicrobiia > Limisphaerales > UBA11358 > UBA11358. Next base: position 1,972 of record JAYVCM010000417.1, read on the forward strand.
CGTGGGCATCAAAAATGTGACGATGAACGAGCCGTTTTTCGTGGGCCATTTTCCAGGCCAGCCCATCATGCCCGGAGTGTTGCAACTGGAGGCGATTGCACAAGTCGCGGGAGTGTTGCTGTTGAAAAACATCAAGGCGACAAATCAACTGGCCTATTTCATGGCCGCCGACAATGTGAAGTGGCGGCGACCGGTCGTGCCGGGCGACGTGCTGGTGATCGAGGTGGAACTGACCAAGGCGCGCGGCAAAATCGGCAAGGCCAAGGCGTTCTGCAAGGTGGACGGCGAGGTGGTCAGCGAGGCCGAAGTGACCTTTATGCTTCGTGATGCGTGAAGCGTGAGGAATTTATGATTTACGATTTACGATTTTGGCAACCTCGGTCAAGTCTGCTGCCAATCGGCAATCGGCAATCGGCAATCGGCAATTTTTCATGATTCATCCCACCGCTGTCATTCATCCAAAGGCGAAGCTCGGCGCAGGCTGTGAGGTCGGCCCATTCTGCGTCATCGGCGAGCACGTCACGCTCGGCGACCACTGCAAATTACATTCGCACGTGGTCATTGACGGTCACACGAAGACAGGGCAGGGGAATGAATTTTTTCCCTTCACCGCCATCGGCATGAAGACGCAGGATCTGAAGTTCAAGGGCGGCAAACCTCGTTTGGAAATCGGCGACCATAATGTTTTTCGCGAAGGCGTCACGGTGCATTGCGCGACCAATGATGGCGAGGCCACCGTCATCGGCTCGCACAATTTGTTCATCATCCATGCGCACGTCGCGCACGACTGCATCCTCGGCAATCACATCATCATGTCCGGCTTTGCGGGGCTGGCGGGACATTGCGTGGTGGAGGATCACGCGATTTTTGCCGGCTACGTCGCCGTGCATCAATTCTGCCGCATCGGCAAACTCTCGATGATTGGCGGCTGCTCGAAGATCGTGCAGGACGTGCCGCCGTTCATGATCGTGGACGGCAATCCCGGCGAGACACGCACCATCAACAAAATCGGCCTCGAACGCAATGGCGTTTCCGAGGAGGCGCAGGCCGCGCTGAAGCAGGCCTACAAAATTTTATTCCGCGAAACGCTGCCCATGACCGGTGCGCTGGCGAAGATTGAAAGCGATCTGCCGCCGCTGCCGGAAATCAAACACCTCGTCCAGTTCATCCGCGCCAGCGAGCGGGGCATCAGCAAGTAGCCGTTCGCGGAATGGCGGCGAAAATAATTTTCCGGCGGCTCCGGCAATAAAACTTGCCGAGCGCGCAGCCTTGTGAAAAAATTCACGAACATTTTATGCCACACGTCAAACTGCACATCCCCGGGCCCGTCGAAGTCAGCGAGAAAACTTTCAAGGCGTTTTGCTCGCCGATGATCGGCCATCGCGGCCAGGGGTTCAAAGACCTCTACGCCAAGATGCAGCCGCAGCTCCAGCAACTGCTTTACACGAAGCAACTGGTTTATCTCTCCACCTCCTCCGCGTGGGGCGTGATGGAAGGCGCGGTGCGGAATCTCGTTCAGAAAAAAGTCCTGAACTGCATGTGCGGCGCGTTCTCGGACAAATGGTTTGATGTGTCGAAGAAATGCGGCAAGCCGGCCGAAGCGTTGCAGGTCGAATGGGGTTCCCCGATTCGCGCTGAGGCGATTGACCAGAAACTCGCCACCGGCGAATTCGACGCGCTCACTTTGATCCACAACGAAACTTCCACGGGCGTGATGAGTCCGCTCTCGGAAATCGCCGCGCTCAAGAAAAAATATCCCGACGTGATGTTCATCGTGGACGCCGTCAGTTCGCTCACCGCCCTGCCGGTCAAGTTCGACGAACTGGGCATTGACGTTTTGCTCGCGGGAACGCAGAAGGCGTTTGCCATGCCGCCCGGACTCGCCGTGTTCGCCGCGTCGTCCGCCGCGCTCGCGAAAGCGGCGACGGCCAAAGACCGTGGTTACTATTTTGACTTTGTCGAGTTCCAGAAAAACGCCGAGCAGAGCATGACGCCCAGCACGCCGAGCATCAGCCACATCTACGCGCTGTCGTCCAAGCTCGATGATTTCTTCGCCGAAGGTTTGGAGAACCGTTACGCCCGC
>JAYVCM010000418.1:0-5924 GCA_043749955.1 Limisphaerales bacterium
CGTGATAAAATCGCCTGGCTGCTGGAACTGCCCGGTTGAGGAATGATCCCGTCAGCAAAAACCCTCCGCCTCACAACAACTCCAAAACGCGCTGCAATTCCGCGTCCGTATTGTAGAAGTGCGGCGAGAAGCGGAGGTAGTTCTGCCCCTTGCGGTCGTTGCGCAGCGAGGCGATGGTCCGCGAATTCAGCCGGCGGCAAAATTGATTTTCCGATAAGTAGGAACAGGATTGTAATTTCCTACTTTTAATTGTTGACGGACTTTTTGTTTACAATCATATTATCCTCATGAATATGACTGAAGCCGCCAACGCCGTCTGGTTCACCACCAAGGGCCAGGTGGTGATTCCCCTGCGGCTGCGCAAGCAGTTCCACATCGAGGACGGCACCAAGGCCATTCTGGAAGCCACGCCCGACGGCATCTTGCTGAAACCCGTCACCAGTTGGGCCATCGAGCGGGGCTACGGCCTGCTCAAACGGAAACCCGGCAGCAAACCCTTTGCCGAGGAATGGGCGGAGCACAAGCGCGAGGAACGGGAACTGGAGGACAAATAAATGGCCGCCGCTGTTCTCGACTCACACGCGCTGCTGGCTTTTTTCCGGGGCGAGGCGGGGGCCGTCCACGTCAAAGAGCTGCTGCACAAAGCCGCCAGCCACGACCGGCCGTTGCAAATGACCGAAGTGAACTATGCCGAGGTGAAATATACGCTCATCAAAAAAGATGGCCAGGACGCATGGAATCAGGCCGCCGACATCCTGACCAGCCTGCCGATTGAATTTCATCCCGCGACCCGCCGGCTGGCCGACCTGGCCGCCGATTTCAAGGCCCGCTTCAAGATCAGCCTGGCCGACGCCTTCGCCGCCGCGCTGGCGAAGGAAAAGAAAACTGAACTCGTCACCGGCGACCCGGAGTTCAAGCCGCTGGAAAAGGAAATCAAAATCAACTGGCTGAAATGACTTCACCAAAATCCAAAGCACTTTCGAACCACGAAATTGTCACAATAGCCGTGTATTTACTTGGTGGAGATACTCAGCGTATTGAAACGGAAGACATTGCCGTGAAGTCGAACGAACTTGCTCCCGGGCGGTTCACATGGAGGAAGTATCCGGATCAAATCAACATTGAGAACGTGAGAACTTTTCTTTCAGATGCAAAGAAACCAAAGAACGGATCGTATCTTCTAGGCGCAGGAAAGGACGGTTGGATTCTCACTGAAGCAGGATTGGCTTTTGCGATTAAACGTGTGAAAGACTTGGGCGCTGTTGACCTTTCGCGGAAAGCAATGAGTCCGAAAGAACGCAATTTTGAACGACGCGAGCGGGAGCGGTTACTTTCAAGTGATGCATTTGCCAAATTTGCATCCAATCAAGCAGCGCAAATTACATTGCGAGAGGCAGAGTCTTTTTTTCGGGTTGATGCTTATGTGACTGGTAGAGATCGCGAGGAAAAAGTCCTGAAGACCAAGAATCGCTTCGGGGATGATGTGGAGCTCGGATCGTTGATAAAATTGCTGGAATCTAAAATATTCAAAGGAGGGTAAAATGAGTGCGACAATGAAATTGGTGGTCAAAAGCCACGTTGCTCGGGACTTGATCCAAAGCGCGGGCCTATTTAAATCAGACAAGCTGGTTGTGTGGGAATACGTGTCAAACGGATTGCAATATGTCGGTGCGGGAACTAATCCCAAAGTCATAGTATCACTCGACAGCCGCAAGAAACGAATCTCCATTCAAGACAACGGGCGCGGAATGGATTTGAATGGCCTTCAGAATTTCTTTGTGATGCACGGCGAGAACCTCGACCGAAAGGAAGGTCGTCCCGGTCGTGGACGGTTCGGCACGGGAAAATCTGCTGCATTCGGGATAGCTGAGGTGTTGAGAATTACCACGGTGCGGAACGGCAAGCGTTCACAAGTTGAGTTGAAGCGTTCGAACATTGAGTCGGTGTCATCCGAAGACCCGATTCCCCTCGAAGTGCATGAGCGGGAAAAGTCGGTTTCTGCACCGAGCGGAACATTGATTGAAATTGAGGGTGTTCATCTTCGGTCATTGGATCAAGCGGGCATCATTCACTACATTGAACGGCATCTTGCACATTGGCCGAAGAACGCGACTGTGTTCGTCAATAATCACGAGTGCGAGTTTAACGAGCCACCAGTTGCGTCGGAACATCGTTTTACACCCGAAGGCGAGGTGTTTGAAAAACTTGGCGATGTGGAATTGGTAATCAAGGTTTCAAAATCGTTTTTAGAGGATGATTTGCGAGGTGTTTCGGTTTTCTCAAACGGTGTGTGGCACGAAACGACATTTGGTGGCAGCGAGGGACGAGAAATGTCGCAATACATCTTTGGAGAAATTGATGTGCCAGCACTTGATGAAGATAAATCCCCCGTCGCGCCATTCGACGTAAGCCGTTCGATGCAACTCAATCCACAGAACGAAATCGTTCGTGCGCTCCATGCATTTGTCGGTAATAAAGTCGAAGAAATCCGCCGCGCCTTGGTGGATGCCGACAAAAAGCGGAAGGCCGAAGAGGATACGAAAAAATTGGCTGAACAAGCTTCGGAAATCGCACGCATCATCAATGAAGATTTTGAGGCTTTTCGCCAGCGCGTTGCAAAAATTCGCGCAAAAACTCGCGGTGGTCCAAATTTGAGCCAGGACGACCAAAGCGGTGATAATTTTGGGGATGATTTGATTTTTGGTTCGGAATTGCCAGCGATTGAAACTTCGCCCAAAGGAAGCCCCGGCAGAATTGGTCCACCGAATGAAATTGAAGTCTTGCCAACTCCTGAACTGCCACCGTTCAACCCGAGCGTCGAGCCATCCGAGAATGCCGGACCAAAGGGGCGGCCGGCGAGCGGAACAAACACGCGCCGCAAACCTTCGGGTGGTTTTCGCGTTGAATTCAAAGAAATGGGTGAAGGTTCTGACCGTGCACTTTACGTTGAGGTTGAGCAAGCCATTCACATAAATTTGGAGCACCCACAAATTGCGGCAGCAAAAGGGAATTCTTCAGAAGACGACCCCTCTTTCAAACGCCTCGCATACGAAGTGGCTTTCTCAGAATATGCGATTGCGATTGCCCAACTAAAAATCAAGTCCGGCGACTGTATTGATCCGGCCGATTCACTTTTCGAAATTCGCGAAACGTTAAACCGAATTACGCGCAAAGCTGCCAGTCTTTACGCGCGATAATTTTGCGCTGACCACTCATGGGCTTATCAAGATATCCACGTCCAGGCCAGCGAATCGCACCAGCGATGCTGCGTGATATTTTGGCGGCAGCAACGCCTTCCGGTATTTTGAAAAACATTGAGGGGCGATACGCCCAACTTGCCACTCTTGATGAGACCGTCTGGCAATCGGCATCCCAAAATGACTGCAAGCTGCTGGGAAACTTTGTTATTCGAGAAGTGCAGCGGAATCTTGGACGGATTCCTGTGATGCTAAAATTTAGCACGCTGGCTCTGATTGCACGAAGGATCCCCTTGGTTGAACTTGACCTTGAGCTCCGCACTTTCAATGCACTCAACAAAAAATTTGGGCCAAACGTTCCCCCTGCAACTCAGATTCATGAATTGCTGAGTGCTGGAGGTTTTGGCGCTCGCAGCCTCGTGGATTTTTTAGCATCAGTTGAATTTTTTGCGACACGACCACCGGCAACACAGCAACTTGAGTTGTCAGTTCAACCCAGACCCACAACAATAGTTTCTTTAGAAGATTTGCCATCAAGAATTGAAGTTGAAATCTCTCACTATCCAAGACCTGGACATAGAATTGCGCCAAAGACTCTTAAGAGTGTGTTAAGCGTCCCATCAGGGGATCGACGGCTGGCAAATTTGCAGTTGTGCGATCTTGATGAATCAACGTGGGATAGACTTTCACCGGAACTCTGCCGCAAGCTTGGGGATGCTGTGGTTAATCGCGCCAAGATTATTTGCACATCACGCAAAAAAGCAGCGAGTCTCAAGGTGCCCATGCCAAACACAAAAGGCCATCCCATCGTCCTGCAATTAGAAAAACGCACATTCAACCGCCTCTGTGAAAAAGGGCTATTAGATAATCCAAGTCACTTGGCGCAAATGACAATTGCAGATTTAATTTGGATGTCAGGTTTTGGAGTGAAAAGCGTTGTAGATTTGTTGTCCTCCCTCGAATCACAAATGACAGAAGAGTATGCGGCAACACCTAAAGTTTTAGCAGCAGCACAAAAATTATTGCGCATCAGAGACGCAAACGGCTTGCAGATAGATGACCCGCGATTCGGGCTGGCATTACAAGCCTTGAAAATTCGCGGCAAGAATCTTCAAGAAATATGCGAGGCGATTCTTGCGGGCGCACCGTGTCCAATGAATCCAGAATCGTTTACTCATCGTCTTGAAGAACTATTTTCAAATTTACAAATGGCGCGGCGAATGCCGCTTGAAAGTGAATTGATGGAACTTCTGACATTTGAGCCGAAGGCTCGCAACCGCGATTTCACGATGAGGCTTATGGGATGGGATGGAAACGGCGGGCAAACGCTTGAAATTATTGGAAAAGATTTTGGGATGACTCGCGAACGGATTCGGCAAATCAGCCAACGCCACATTGACCGCGTCAAAGATAAATCTCCGTATCTACCAATTCTTGATCGAACACTTGAAGTGGTTTTGACTCAATCGCCATGCTTGGCATCAAAATTGGAAAGCGTTTTTCTGGAAAAGCGGCTCTCGAAAGTCCCTTTCAAACTTCAAGGCGTCATCAACGCCGCAGAAGCCACCGGACGTGATTGTTCCTTCATCGTTGAAGACGGAGATAGGCAGTCTTACGTCGTTCCACCAGAGTCGGCTGGCCTAACGAAACAAATCCTACAACTGGCTCGAAAGTCTATTTCACATTGGGGAGTCACCACAATCGAAGACGTCGCAGCTGAAGCTGGCAGCGTTGTTGGAAAGCTTGTTTCTGGCAAGTTTGTAGCTGCTGTTGTTAGCGCACAGCCGAGTTTTGCGTGGTTGGATGAGGCGTCGGGTTGGTTTTGGTTTAGTTCAACGGCTCGGAATGCTTTGTTAAATCAGATTGAAAAAATTCTGTCCGTGTGCGAGCGCATTCATGTGACTGAACTTCGTTCTGGAGTTTCGCGCAATCATCGCCGTGAGGGATTTGCGCCGCCACAACGAGTCTTGCTTGCATTGTGTGAACAGGCCGGGAGATACAAAGTGGAAGGAAATCTCATCTGGGCTGATCCGCCGTTAGATTATTCAGAAATCCTCGCTGAAACTGAAAAAACATTTGTGTCAGTATTTCACAGGATCGGGCCGCTTGTGGAATTGCACAAACTCGAAGATGAATGTTTGCGGCAAGGGATGAATCAAGCAAGTTTTTGGATGGGCCTATCGAATTCACCAATCATCACAAGATTCGCTCGTTGTGTATACGGATTGCGAGGGACCGACGTTTCTCCCGGTCAGGCAGAATCTATGGTTGTTCAACTCCGAAAAACGCGTGTGCTCTCCGATTATGGCTGGACAAAAGACGGTAAAATATTTCTATCCTACTTAATGTCATCGGCGACGCTTGCGAATGGGATTGTCTCTGTGCCGGCAGGAATGAAAAAACATCTTTCTGGTGCATACGAACTTCTTGTTGCAGAAGGCGTGCCTATCGGAAGGTTGGTCGTGAAAGGCTCACAAGCATGGGGACTCGGTCCACTTTTCAGAAGGCGTGGCGGTGATCCCGGTGATTCTTTGAGAATTCTGTTTGATCTCAAAACAAAAAATGCAATTGCTGAACTAGGACAAGCCTCGGTTGAAGAAGCGGACGAGGTTAATCAGCAATTAATGAAATAAAGCCTTGGCGCGGCTGCGCCGACGTTTTCAGTTTAAAACTTCACAACAATTCCACCACGCGCTGCAGTTCGGCGTCCGTATTGTAGAAGTGCGG
>JAYVCM010000419.1:0-2848 GCA_043749955.1 Limisphaerales bacterium
GGGTTTCGCGCGGAGAATGTGAGCGTGATCCCCCACGACGCGGAGGCGTTTGCGCGGGCGCTTTACGCGGAGCTGCACCGCTGCGACGCGGCGGGCGCGGAGTTGATTATCGTCGAGGCGCCGCCGGAAACGCCGGAATGGTCAGGTATCGCCGACCGGCTGCGTCGCGCGGCGGCGTGAACCGCTGAAATTTAACCGCAGAGAGCGCAAAGAACGCAGAGAGGAGAAATCAGCATGCCACCGGCTCACAGCGGCAAAAATCACCTTCAATGTCGGCGTGCGGGTTCAAATACCATACTTTGCAAAGTGTAGTATTTGAACCCGCAGAATAGTTTTCACCAGCATTGGTGGATTCTCTGCGCTCTTTGTGTTCTTTGCGGTTAAATCCGAATTCCGAAGTTGGAATGGGTGGCACAGGCGACCCGCCTGTTCCGTCCGGCCACTGGCCAGACGGAACGGGAAGGACGTTCGCACTGAAAACCGATGTATAAAAAGAATCGGACGCTTTCCCCGTTCCGATCGGCGGGTCGCCGCTCGGCACAGGCCAGTGGCCTGTGCTACCCACCGAAATGGTCACCGCTACTTCGGCGTGCGGGTTCAAATACCACACTTTGCAAAGTGTGGTATTTGAACCCGCAGAATAGTTTTCACCAGCACTGGTGGATTTTTTCTCTCTGCGCTCTTTGCGCTCTTTGCGGTTAAATCCGTCTGGTCATTCCGTCACCCAGCGCTGGCGGTCGGTGAGGAAGAGGCCGGAGAGCAGGCCGTAGGGCGCGGTGCGGAGCGGAAATTTCGGCGGAATCTCATTTGCGGCGACGGTCTTCAGGACGAAATTTCCCCAACTGTCCACGCCGCCTTGCAGACATTCGGTGAAGAGTTTTGCGTCGAGCGTGTTGAGCGTGAGGTAGAGCGCGCGGACGGGCTTGAGGTAGTCGTTCAACTGGAAAAATTCGTATTGGGAATTGATGGTGGTCCAGGTGCATTGCCGGTCGCCATACCAGGCGAGGGCCCAGGGCACGTCGCTCATCATCAGTTCGTCGGCGCGCATCCAGCCGCTGACCTTCTGGATTTCCGGCGGGTAATACGGCGGATAGGCGACGGGCGAAACTTTCGGCGGCAGCAGCGTGGCGACGAACGGCTGGCAGGCGATGGCGACGAGCAGGGCCATGACGCCGAGGCGCACCTGAGGCGACGTCATGTTCATCTGGTTCAGCAGTGTCAGGAAAAACGCGACGCCAAAAATGATCGCCAGCGGCGAGAGCAGGGCGAGGAGGTTCTCCGCATTCATCTCCGGCGAGAGGCTGGACATCTGCGTGCGGCCCAGCGCCTGAACGATGACGAAAACGCCGAGGCACATCATCGTGAAATAGCGGAGCCGCCGCGCCGCCACGTTCCGCAGGCCGAGCAGCAGCCCGGCGAGGAACAAAACCATCATCCAGCCGCCGGCCGTCCGCAGCAGTTCACCCGGAAAAATGTTGCGCAAATTTTCGAGCAGTTTCCGCGTGTAAGGAACCATCCAATAGGACGAGGTCATGTCCGGGTTCAGCGATTGCATCAGCCGCGTGCCGGGATAGCCGAACGTCCCTTCGACCACCGCGAAGCCCGCCGTGCCGAACAACGTCCCGCTGACGGCGAGATTGCGCACGATCCACGGCGTCACCACGAACGCGAAGGTCAGAAACGTCGCCACGGCCAGGCCCGTCCGGCGCGGCCCGCCGAACAGCACCAGATAAACCACCACTGGCGCGATCAACCAGCCGAACGAATAGCGCGTCATCATGCCCAGTCCCGTCAGTCCGCCCACGGCGATGGCGAGCAGAAAAATCCGGCGGGCGGCCGGGGCGGCGGCGCGGCCAAGCTCCTCCACCTTCATCAGGCAGAGAACCAGCGCGAGAAAAATCACCGTCACCAGCAGCGTGGACAGGCCGGACACGCTGAATTTCCACAGCACGTCCGAGCCAATCGTGATCAGCGCCACCAGCACCGCCGCCGGCAGGTCAAACAGTTTGCGCGCGATGAAAAACGCCAGCGCCACCACGGCGACCAGCAGCACCTGGTTGAAAATCGCGATGTGGAATTCCGGCTGGTAGCGCCGGAAACTTCCGCCCTCCGACCAGAACGGTTTCCTGGTCTCGGCCTTCCACTGCGGCGTCCACATTTTCATCAGCGTGGCCAGGGCGAGCGGATACACCGGCGCGTTGGCCAGGTCGGGATGCGGGGAATTGATCCGGGCAAAGTCCGTCGCGTTGGTCGCGAGCACCAGTTCGGGATGCGCGGCGCGGTTGTGCTTCTGCACGAGATGCAGGCTGAACGGGCGGATGAACTCCGTCGTGAAACCATGTCCTTCCGACACGTTGCGCGCCACCTGCGCCGCGTCCATCGCCTCGGGCGAGGAAAACCCGTGATACGCGTTCAAGTCATACACCACCGCCAGGCCGGCCACGCTGAGCAGCGCGGCGAACGCCCACATGAGCCGCGTGCCGACGCCGACTTCCAGCGCGTGGATCACCATCTGAATCCGTTCCGCAATCTTCATAAATCAAAATCCTTCCAGGTGATACTCGTGCAGTTTCCGGTGGAACGTCCGCCGGCTCATGCCGATTTTCAGCGCCGCCCGCGTGCGGTTGCCGTCCGTCTCCCGCAGCGCGCGCACGATCAGTTGTTTCTCCGCTTCCTTCACCGTCAGATTTTTTCCCTGCAGCAATTTTGCGCCGCTCAACGCCGCGCCCCCGCGCGCCGACGGCGGCAAATCGCGCAGTGAAATCCGCCCGCCCCGGCTCAACACCACCGCGTGTTCGATGGCCGTCCGCAGCTCGCGCACATTGCCCGGCCAGGAAAAATTTATCAA
>JAYVCM010000420.1:0-7861 GCA_043749955.1 Limisphaerales bacterium
CGCGCGCTGGCCGGCGGCGGGCCGATGATGGACGTGGGCGTCTATGCGTTGCAGGCGATGCGCTATCTCACCGGCGAAGAACCCGTGCAAGTGTCCGCCACCCAGACCACCACGGACAACGTCAAATTCCATGACGTGGAGGAAACCATCGCATGGCAGTTAAAATTTCCCAGCGGCGTGCTGGCGAACGGCGAGGCGACGTATCGTTTCAATGGCATCAACCGCTACAACGCCTACGCCGAACGCGGTTCGTTTGGACTGGAACCGGCGTATGGTTATCACGGCCAGCACGGCAAGCGCAGTGACGGACAGGAAATCAAGCTGGCGGACATGGACCAGTTCGCGGCGGAGATGGACGACTTTGCGCAATGTATTTTGAACAACCGTCCGACGCGCGTGCCCGGCGAGGAAGGCTTGCGCGACGTGAAAATCATGATGGCCATCTACGAAGCGGCGCGAACTGGCAAGACGGTGAGTTTGTAAAAAATTGTATTTTGAAATGTCGCGCGCTGGTTTGTCCAGAAAAAGCAGTGCGGAAATTTGTCATCAAACATCGGCCGGCAAAGGCGGTAAATTCCTTCGCCAACTTCACGTCCTCCAAAAGCGGTGCTAAAGCAACCGCAGTCCAGACGCTTCGCGACCAATCAAGCGTGAACTCACTTCGCGAAGCGTCTGGACTGCGGTCGGTTCACCGCCGCTTTTCGTCGGACGGAAATTTTTCACACAGATTTCACGGATGCACACGGATTAAAATCCCAACTTCACCATACTTCCACCGGCCCCTTCGGCACGGGAATATGTTCGCGCGTCGTGGAAGCCGGCTCATCGCGCATGAAAGAAGCAATCATTGGCGCGGGTTGGAAACGCGGAAGCAGTTCGCCGCTCTCATCCAGAAATTGCTGCCGCCAGCGGATGTAATTTTCCAGCACACTTTGGAATTCCGCCCGGGTGCGGACTTGCACGACTTTCTTGTTGAACTCGTGGCACGGGCCGAAGCGTTTGGAATACCACGGCGCAACTTTGCGGAACATCCGGCAGCCGAGTTCCTCGCCAAAAACTTCCACCATCAAATCCAGATGCCGGTTCATCACGCGCACCCGCTCGGCGAAGGAAGGTTCGGGCGGCACTCCCTCGTAGCAGCCGACGTGAGGAGGCTCATTCTGAATCCCCAGATCCAAGACGCCGGACGCCAAACCCGAATTGTTTAGAGCCTCCTCACGTCGGCTGCTACCGCCAATGTATTGCAACGTGCGTTTGAAAATCCACGGATCATAAAACGCGCCGCGGCCGATACTCACGCCGGCACAGCCGGTTTCATCAAACATCTTCTTCGCGGCCTGCGGCGTCACGATGTCGCCGTTGCCGATGACGGGGATGTTTGTCACCGCCTCCACGACTTTGCGGATGCCCGCCAGATTCACCGTGCCGCCAAAACCTTGTTCGCGCGTCCGGCCATGGACGAAAATCGCGGCGACACCGGCGTCTTCCAGCGCGCGGGCCAGATCGGGCGCGGTCAGATTATCGTCGTCCCAGCCGAGGCGCATCTTCACGGTCACGGGGATTTTCACGGCGGCGATCATGCCCCTGACGAGCGCGGCGGTCTTGTCGAGTTCGGTCATCATCGCGGAGCCGCCGCCGACCTTGCAGACTTTTTTCACGGGGCAGCCCATGTTGATGTCCACGGCCACGGCGCCGCGTGCTTCGACGATGAGCGCGGCGTCGCGCATTTCCTCCGGCACGCTGCCGAACAGTTGCACGGCGAGCGGTGAATCGGCGGGCGAAGTTTCGATGAGCTTGAGCGCCTTGGGATTGTTTTCGATGAGCGAGCGCGCGTTGACGAGGTCGGTGGTGCAGAGGCCGACGCCGCCGATTTCGCGCACGACGAGGCGGAAGGGCAGGTTGGTGTAGCCCGCCAGCGGCGAGAGAAAAAGGTTGGATTCAAGTTGCAGCGGACCGAGGCGCATCGTGTTGATTGTAGCGGAATTGATTGATTGCGAAAGCGGCAATAGCGTGATAGTCTGCCGCACTTAAAAAAATGTTTGACGACGATTCCAAAGACAAGAGCAAAGACACCAAGAACGACAAGAAGCCGTCGGGTGGCGGATTCAATTTGCAGATGGGCACGCTGCTGGTGTGGGCGGTCATCATTGCGGCGGTGATCGGCCTGTTCATGATGCAGAACCGTTACAAGGTGCCGACCCCCGAAATCCAGCAGTCGGAGTTCCTCGAAAAATTTGAGACCAACCAGATCGTCAGCGCGACAATTTCCCTGAACCAGCAGCAGTTGCCGCTCACGGAAATCAACGGCGAGTATTTCAAGCTGGACAAGGACGGCAAGGCCACCAAGGAAACCGTGCCGTTCGTGGTTCACAACGCGTGGCTCACCTCGGAGATGGTCAACAACCTCGCGCACTCGCACAAGGTGAGGATCAGTTCGCCGAACGTGGTGCTGATGAACCTGGTCTGGGGCCTCGCGCCGTTCGTCATCCTCGCGGTGCTGTTCTGGTTTTTCTTCATCCGCCAGATCAAGGCCGCCGGCAAAGGCGCCTTGAGCTTCGGCAAAAGCAAGGCGAAGATTCTCGCGAAGGACCGCAACAAAACGACTTTCAAAGACGTGGCCGGGGTCGAGGAAGCGATGGAAGAAGTTTCCGAACTCGTCGAATTTCTCAAAGACCCGAAAAAATTTCAACGCCTGGGCGGACGCATTCCCAAGGGCGTGCTGATGATCGGGCCGCCCGGCACGGGGAAAACTCTTTTGGCGAAGGCCATCGCGGGCGAAGCGGACGCGGCGTTTTTCAGCATCAGCGGCTCGGACTTTGTGGAGATGTTCGTCGGCGTCGGCGCGAGCCGCGTGCGCGACATGTTTGAGCAGGCGCGCAAGAGCACGCCGTGCTTGATTTTCATTGATGAAATTGACGCCGTGGGCCGTTCACGCGGCCACGGTCTTGGCGGCGGCAACGATGAACGTGAACAGACGTTGAACGCGCTGCTCGTGGAGATGGACGGCTTCGACACGCAGGAGGGCATCATCATCATCGCGGCGACGAACCGGCCCGACGTGCTGGATCCCGCGCTGCTGCGCCCCGGACGCTTTGATCGCCAAGTCACGGTGAGCCTGCCGGACGTGCGCGGTCGCGAGGCGATCCTGAAAGTTCACTCGAAGAACGTGAAGCTGCTGCCGAACGTGGATTTGTCCGTCATCGCGCGCGGCACGCCGGGTTATTCCGGCGCGGAGCTGGCCAATTTGTTGAACGAAGCCGCGTTGCTCGCCGCCCGCACGAACAAAAAAGGCATCGGCATGCCCGAGCTGGAAGAGGCGCGCGACAAGGTTCGCTGGGGCCGCGAACGCCGCAGCCTCGCCATGACCAACGAAGACAAACGCCACACCGCCTGGCACGAGGCCGGCCACGCGCTCGTGAATGTTCTGCTCGATCACACGCATCCGTTGCACAAGGTCACGATCATCCCGCGCGGCCAGTCGCTCGGCTCCACGATGTTTCTGCCGAAGGAAGATTTGTTGAGCCGCCGCCGCAAGGAGATGCTGGATTTGATCTGCGTCACGATGGCGGGCCGCATTGCGGAGGAGATCGTGAGCCACGACATTTCCAGCGGCGCATCCGGCGACATCCAGCAGGCGACCGCCATGGCGCGCGCGATGGTCTGCAACTGGGGCATGAGCGACAAGCTCGGGATGGTTCAATACGGCAACGACAACGAATACGTTTTCCTCGGCCGCGACATGACGCGCAGCAAGGATTACAGCGAGCTTACCGCGCAGGAGATTGACTCCGAGGTGCGCCGCATCATTGATGAAAATTTCCGCCGCGCCAAGGGGATCATTGACACGAACCGCGACAAGCTGGAACTGATCGCCAAGGCGCTGCTCGAATACGAGACGCTCGACGGCCCGCAGGTGGAGGACATCATCAAGACGGGAACGTTCACGCCGCCGCCGAAACCGCCGGAAGACCTCACGCCGATGATGGGTGCGCCCGCCGGGACGCCGCTGCCCGAAGCTCCGCCGAAATCCGTGCCGCCGAAACTGCCCGGCCTCGGCACGCCCGCGCCCGCTCCGGCGGCTTGAAATCTTATTGCAGGACAGGATGGCAGCTTTACGAAGTTAAAATGCAGGTGTAGGCGCGGCAATCCATCTGGCACCATCATAAAATTCAGCCTGGCTTTGGGAATCCAAACACGCGGGAACACCAACCGAACGGAGCGCGGCGACGCCGATGATTTCAAATCCGGTTTCATCGGTGATTTATTTCAGAAAAATTTCCGGCTCGCCACGCGATGGATTTGGCAAGGCGGCAATGGTCACGCGCTCGCGCAAATGACGGACAACGATTTTTGCCGCGTCTTCCGGCGATGACTCATGGCGGATGCGCGGATAAAATTCTTCCCACAAAAGGCGACGCCACTTCAAAGCAGTTGAGAGTTGAGTGTTCGATGTTCGGTGACAGCACGAAGTCTTGATACATCGTGTCATCCAGTTTCCAGTTGATCCGTTTGCGGTTGCAGCCCGCGAGTTCAACGTGTTCTAAACCGGAACGATGCAGAAGACTTTTAACGCAAAGGCGCAAAGGTGCGAAGACGCAAAGGAATTGAATGCGTTTCCATTCCGGTATTGGCGGCACTGGTTGGTGGGTGTCAGCACCCCGCCAACGGATTGAGATTTCTTTGTCCCAGCTTTGCGGCTTGGCGGCTTTGCGGCTTTGCGTTGAATTCCCACCGCATGGATTCGGCTAAAGGCGTTTTTAATTTTTGCCCGTGCCAGATGCGTTGCGCGGCCAAGGTTTCAAAATCCGCGCGCTCCCTGGGTTGCACCAATAACTTTTTGGCGATGTTCAACGTGTTGTCATTCACTTCGAGCCGGGGAGTGATCAGGTGGATGAAGGCGGATCGATCGGGGAGAGGGCCGGGGTGAGGTGAGGGTTGACCGGCTAAAATGGAAAACATCGAACATTCAACATTCAACGCCCAACCTCCAATTGACGGGCGCGATGGCCGCGCCATTGGATGTTGGATGTTGGATGTTTTCCCAATCGGAAAAAATTCGGAACAGATTGGTCCACGCCCGCCCTCACCCTGGCCCTCTCCCCCGAGGAGAGGGGACAGCTTCGATGCGGCGTGGATTATCCGAATGACCGGCTTGCGAATCCAGCGCTGGGTGGTTCCCAGGCGCGGGGAACGTTTCTCCCAACCAATGAACCGGAACGCCGAGCACCGTCTCGGCTGGTGGCGGAACTGATACACATCGTCCATTCAGCCGCCGCACATCTTCAAAAACTCCGCCTCATCCAAAATCTTCACGCCCAGTTCCTGCGCCTTGGTGAGCTTGGAACCGGCTTCTTCGCCGGCCAGCACAAAATCCGTTTTCTTGCTCACGCTGCCGCTCACTTTGCCGCCGAGCGCTTCAATCTTCGCCGTCGCCTCCTCGCGCGTCAGCGTCGGCAGCGTGCCGGTCAGCACAAATGTTTTGCCGGCAAAGATTGGAGCGCGGACAGCTTGTCCGCGAGTTGCGTCGTCGTCGCTGAACACGCGGACAAGCTGTCCGCGCTCCGGCTGAATTCCCAGCTCGCGGATGCTTTTCAAAATCTTTTTCCCGGCAGTTGAGGCAAAAAAATCCAGCACGCTCGCCGCCGCCACCGGGCCGACTTCCACCAGCTTGGCTTTTAATCCGCCCGCTTCCAGCCGCGCTTCAATCGCCGCAATCTCCGCCTTGAGTTCCGCATCACGCTGCTCGCGTTTTGTTTTCTCGACTTCATTCTTCGGCGGATTCTTGCGCGAGCGCGGACTGATTTCGGCGCGTTCACTTTCCTTTGCGCCGAGGTCGCGGATGTCGCGCAGGACTTCGGAAGCGGCGAGCGCCTCCAGCGAATCGTGCGTGGCGGCGAGTTGTTTGGCGGTGGCTTCGCCCACGTCGGCAATCGCCAGCGCGTGAATCCAGCGGGACAGCGGCGCGGTCTTGGCGCGCTGGAGCGCGTCGAGAATCTTCGTGGCGTTCTTCTCGCCGAACGTGCGCGGCTCGTCGTCCGTGCCGAGATTCAGTTTGCCGAGCACTTCGAGTTTCAAGTCGAACAGGTCCAGCGGTTCTTTGACGAGGCCGCGTTCGACGAGTTTTTCCGCCACGATGCCGCCGAGCGATTCGAGATCCAGCGCCTTGCGCTGCGCGAAATACTCGACGCGCCGCGTGAGCTGTGCCGGACAGCCCGCGATGTTCTGGCAGCGCCACGCGACTTCCTCGTCCGCAGCCCCCTCACCCCGTCCCTCTCCCCCGCTGGGGGAGAGGGTGTCCGAAGGACGAGTGAGGGGGCTTTCGGCAATACGCGACGATTTAATTTTATCTTTCGCAATCGGCCCGTCGCACGCGGGACATTTGCCGCCGACGTGTTTGAACAGGTCAAATTCCTGCGCGCCGGCTGGACGTTTGGTTTTCACCACCTCGAAAATTTCCGGGATGACCATGCCGGCTTTGCGGATGACCACGGTGTCGCCGA
Organism: Limisphaerales bacterium; assembly: GCA_043749955.1. GTDB lineage: Bacteria > Verrucomicrobiota > Verrucomicrobiia > Limisphaerales > UBA11358 > UBA11358. Next base: position 6,501 of record JAYVCM010000420.1, read on the forward strand.
TGCGGATGTCTTTGCGGCGGATTTCGTCCTCGTTGTGGAGCGTGGCGCGCGCAATCGTCGAGCCTTGCACGAAGACGGGTTCGAGTTCCGCCACGGGCGTGAGCACACCGGTGCGCCCGACCTGCACGGTGATGGCTTTCAAAACCGTTTCCGCCGGCGTGATCCACGGCACCGGTTTGTGAACAATCGCGTAACCCGGCGAGCGACTGCGACCAGGAATGTGCGGCCAGTCGGCGAGCGTGTTGACCTTGAGCACGATGCCGTCAATCTCGTAAGGCAATTTGCGGCGCAGGTCTTTGTTCTCGTCGTAATGCGCGACAATCTTGTCCGCGTAAATTTTCAAAACCTCCTCGATGCCATCGCACACCCACCAGAGGTTTTGTGTGGGCAGACCAAACTTGGCGAGCGCGTCGAGCATTTCGGAATGTGTCTTGAACTCAATGCCGTCCACCGCACCGACCGCGTAAAACACCGCGCGGATGGGACGTTGCGCGACAAGCTTCGGATCAAGCTGTTTGAGCGTGCCGGCGGTGGCGTTGCGGGCATTGGGAAAAGGTTTCTCGCCTTCGGCGGCGAATTTTGCATTGAGCGCATCAAATTCTTTGATTGAAATGTAAGCCTCGCCACGCACTTCGAGCAGAGCAGGGGGATTCTTGAGATTCAACTCCAGCGGAATGCCACGGACGGTTTTAAGATTGGTCGTGATGTCGTCGCCTTCCGTGCCGTCACCGCGCGTGACGCCGCGCGTGAGCTTGCCGTGTTCATAGTGAACGCTGATGGATACGCCGTCCACTTTCGGCTCGATGATGTATTGAATGTCATCCCGGCCAAGTTGTTTGCGCAGTGTGGAATCAAAAGTAGTTTCCTTGCTCTTTTCTCCGTCTTTAGTTTTAGGCGAGTAGATTTTTTTTAGCGTGTTTTCATCCTGCGCGCGATTGCGTTTGTCGCGGTCCGGTTCTTCGAGGAGCGTCGGCGAATCGCTGGCCTCGACCTTGTCGAGCGAGAGCATCGGCACGAGATGTTTGACGCGGGAAAATTTTTCGCTGGGCGCGCCGCCGACGCGCTGCGTGGGCGATTCCGGTGTGACGAGGTCAGGGAAATCTTTTTCCAATTCCTGCAGCTCCTTGAAAAGCTGGTCGTATTCGCGGTCAGTGATGAGCTGCCGGCCTTCGACGTAATAGGCGCGGTCGTGCCGGCGGATTTCACCGGCGAGTTCGGCGTGGCGTTTTTGGGCGGCGGTGGGCGTCACGCGGAAAATTTAACAGCACCCGCATTAAAAGGAAAGGCGGGTAGGGCGGCGTTGCCGCGCCGCCCAAACCATCCGCCAGAACGAGCGCAGCGACGTTTTGGCTTCTTGGGAC
>JAYVCM010000421.1:0-8656 GCA_043749955.1 Limisphaerales bacterium
TCCGTGTCGAACAGCGGCTGGCCGTTCACGCCGTTGAAGGCCGAGCCGACGTTCAGCATGTCGTCAACGCCGTCATGGTTCACATCCATGATGCGGATCTGGTGGCCCCAGGATTGGTTGGCGTTGGCAGGCGTCGGGTAAAACCAGCGCCGCGTCAACTGGCCGTTGCGATAGTCATAGGTCATCGTCTCGCGCTGGAAGGCCTGCGATGCGTTGCGGTTTTCTGCATGGATCAAAACGCTCGGATGCACGCCGTCGCAATACATGATGCCGTAATGCCCGTTCATCGGCCCGTCCCCCGGCCACATGTTGGTGATGGTGTCCCGCGCCATTTCATGTCCGGTCAGCCCGTTGATGATGGACAGGTATTGCGTCGTGTCATCCGGCCCGGTGGCCACCGCGCCATCGCCGAAAACCACGCCGCGCGCCGTGCGCACGATCACCTCCGCCTTGCCGTCGCCGTCCAGATCATAAACCGTCACGCAGTCGCCGTGGCCGACGCTGATGGCCGACGCGCCCGGTTCGATGTTGTATTGGTTCGTGCTGTTGTAGCCCATGTCCATCTGCCAGAGCAAAGTGCCGTCGCGTTTGTAGGCTTGCAGGTATTGATTGACGCTGCCGGTCAGGGACAGACGATCCACGACATAATCATATTCGCCATCGCCGTCGAGGTCGCCGACCCAGCAAAATTTCACATCGTAGGGCGGATACGCGCCGCCCGTCACGGGCTGCAAGGGCAGCGGGAGATACTGGCGCACGGGGGAATTCGCCGCGAGACCGTAAGCCGCGCTCGGCGTCGCCTCGACGCCGTTTGTGACCGCGACGACATACCAGGCGTTCGACACGGTGAAATTTGCGCCCGCGTCGAGATAGTCCGTGGTGTTCGTGAGCGGGAGGGAATTTAATTTCACGCCCGCCGCGCCGCTGGCCGAGCGGTAGAGATTGAAACCCACATCCGTCGGGTCGGTCGCCAATAGCCGCCAGCCGACATACGCCGCCGACGTGGCCGAGTGCAGCACCACCACACCGCGACCGAGCTTCTCCATCTGGCGCTGTGCGAACGCCGGCGCGAGCGAGGAAAACAAAATGGCGACCACGGCGAGACGACGGAGCGATGCGGCGAAAAAATAATTCATTTGGAACACGGATACTCTACCTCATTCCCGCGTCCAACGCATCGCCGGAACTGGTGACAGGGCGTAGCGTCAGGCATCCTGCCTGACGTAGAGGGCGGCATCCTGCCGCCCGGAGAAAAATGTGACAGTGCTGATGACTTGCGATTTTTTACAGCGCGCTTGGTTGACGCGCGGGTTTTTCCGCCGGGCTGGAAGCCACGGCTCTACGGCAGGCAAGATGCCCGCCGCTACATCGCCAGCCGCTGCCACAGCCAGAACGCCGCCACCAAAATCACCAGTGCGGAAATCAGTTTTGCGCCGTTTCGGGCGAACCACGGCCAAAGGTTCAATGCCAACAGCAACGGCAGCACCACGGCGGCCACGACAAGCTGCCCGATCTCCACGCCGACGTTGAACGCGACGAGCGGTTTGACAATCTCCGTTCCGGTCCCCGCCAGTCCGCTCGCCCGCAGCGCGCCCGCGAAACCGAAGCCGTGGATCAGGCCGAAGCCGCAGGTGAGCGCGTAACGCAGCGTGTTTGGACTGCGAGGATGGAGGATGGAGGATGGAGGATGGTGCTGCCTGATCCCGCCATCATCCATCTTCCATCCTCCATGCTCGTTTGGGAAACGCACACCACGACGAAAATTGTCCAGCGCCACAAAAATGACCGAGGCCGCGATGAGCGGTTCCACCACACGCTGGGAAAGGTTCACCACGCCCAGCGCCGCCAGCGTGAGCGTGACCGAGTGCGCGACCGTGAAGCCCGTGATGACCAGGAGCATCGTTTTCAACTGGCGGCAGCCGAGCAGCAGCGCGAGGAGAAACAGCAGATGGTCGAACGCCGCGATGTTCAGGATGTGGCCGATGCCGAGCTTGAGAAATTCCACGAACGACGGGACGGATTTTGTTTCCACTGGCGCGGCGGAAATTATTTCGGATGTCGGATTCGTTGCCGGCCCCCTCACCCCGTCCCTCTCCCCCAGCGGGGGAGAGGGTGCCCGCAGGGCGGGTGAGGGGGCGGGCAGCGCAAACTCCGCGACCTCCTTGCCCGGCGCAAGAATGGCGCTGCCGAGAACGTTCCCATTCTCATCCGTCAGCACGAGCGACGCGGTGCGGGAGCCGTTCAGCGCGGGGAGAAATTTTGATTCCAGCCGCAGCGATTTCGCCGGCGCGAGCGCGTATTCAAAATGGAATTGAAATTCAATGCCATCCGTGATGACATCCGCCTCGCGCGGCTGGAGAATTTTGTCATCCGCGCTCGTGGCAAAAAAGTTGGTGGCCATCTGCGGGTTCAGCGCGAACGGATGGCCGTTGGGCAACTGCCCCGGCGCGAGCTGCGCGGTCCGGAGAAATTTTTCCGCCAGCGCCGCGCCGACCGTGACGCTGACCTCGGCGGCATCCGCGTGGACGATGACGCGGCTGCTCGCATCAAACGGCGAGTGGGCCAAAACATTTTGCGCGAGCAAAAACGCTCCGAGCAAAACGGCGGTGAAAAATGGCGCGCGTGGATTCATCTGGTTGCGCGGGAAATTAACGCAGCGCGCGACAGACAGCCATCCTCGAAACTGGTGACGGGGAAAAAATTATCTGTGGCCTGACTCAATATTAGGCAGCATGGCTTGAATCCTCATCTGAATGCGCGAACCGGATTAGTGTGATAGCCGACACGAATCAATAAAAATCCGAACAGAAGATCAAAAGCTCCAGGTAAAAACCTCTGGTCAAAAAGAAGAACAACGCCACCAATCAAAAACCATGCGCCAAAGGATGCGACTAATATGCCAAACACCCGTCTGACTAGGTCAAATATCTCTTTTGTTTTCATAAGCGTGTAATGCTGCCTAACGTAGAAAGCTGAACCACGCGGGACTAGCGACCTCCGCCCACCCGCGACTTCTCGGTGAACCCAAAGCGCCCACCCGCGTTGGCTCCGGCGACTTGTAGGCATCACGGTCTATCCTTCTCAAGAGCTTTGGCAATCCGCTCATGCAACTGCTCCATGCGCTCCATGTGCTGCTCATGCCTAGCCAAATAGTCCTGGTTTCGCTTCATAAGACTAGGAAACGATGCCTGTGACTTGCGAAGCGTCCTATTGGAAAGGAACCAAAACAGTGTAGCCAGAGCTAGAATAGCAAGAGGCCAGATGTAGGGTGTCATAAATATAAATGTGTGAGTGATGCCTAACAGTGTATTGAGCCGAGGCGATGTTGGCTAATTCTAATAAGAGACAATCGGTCACTCTCGTGAGCGTGAAAAAATGTTGGCGCAGATTGGCGCGCGTTGTCTGCCATCACTTCGGCCATGCGCGAATCTTTCCAGAAGCGCCCCGCAGTGCAAGGGTAAAAAATTTCAAGCCAAGTTTTCGACAGGTGCATGACGACACTGTTCTTGAGCCGGCGGTCCACGATGTCAAGCTGCTCCACGAGCTGGCGCATGCCCGAAGGAGCCAACGGCTGTCCTCTTCATGAACCGGAGCGCGGCTGTCCCCAGCCGCAGCGCCCCCGATGGCCAGCCAGGGCTCCGAAAAATTTGGGCGTCTCCGTGCCTTCCACCCGCTGCGGCTGGGGACAGCCGCGCTCCGCCCGTTCAGGGGCACCAATCGCGAACGCTTTGCGTCCGTGGAATCTCTCCTTGGGGGAGAGGGGCAGGGTGAGGGCGAGCGTGAAACAAAAAAAATCGGTGGGCCTCCGAAAGTCCTGATTGGTGTGACGAACCTCACCTCACCCCGGCCCTCTCCCCTCCATCCGATGGAGCGGAGAGGGAGAAACGTTCGCCGCGTCCGCGAGCTTTCCCGCCGCCAGTGGCGACAGCATCCACCCGCCGCAGTCAGATTACACCCAAAGTTTTTCCGGATAATCGCCCTTGGCAATCAGCTTGCGGATGCTCTCGACGACTTGCGGGCGGTCTTCGCGATACGTCACGCCGAACCACGAGTCGGACGAGCGCAGCACTTTGCATTTCGCGCGGCCGGAGGTCACGAGGTCGCCGACGGTCGCGGGGATGTAGCACTCGGATTTCTGCTCGCCGCCGGCGCGCTGGAGAAATTTTTCAAACTCCACCTTGAGCTGCGGGAACAGGGCAGGGGTGAAGCCCCAGAAATTCATCGAGACCGCCTCGTCGCCGGTGAGCTGGGTGATCTTGCCGTCGGGGCCGGTGTCTTTCGCGCCGCTGCCATCGCGCTCGATCTTCATCAGTTCGACGATGTGCGTGAGGTAATTGTTTGCGTCCACGCGCGACACGCCGCGCGCCACGCTGCCGTGGTCGGAGAGCGTGTTCTTCAAAATGAAACCGACCATCGCGTAGTCCGGCGTGCCGGCGGTGAGATGTTGCGCGAGGACTTTGTAGGCTTGCTGCCCGTAAAAATCATCGGCGTTGATGGCGGCGAACGGTTCCTTGGTGACGCCATCCGCCATCAAAATCGCGTGCGTGGTGCCCCACGGCTTGGTGCGGCCGGCGGGCAGTGTGTAAGGCGCGGGGAGTTTGCCGAGTTCCTGAAAAACATATTCCACCGCGATGCGTTTCTCAAAACGAATGCCCACGATCTCCCGGAACTGCTGCTCAATATCTTTGCGGATGACGAACACGAGCTTGCCGAAGCCCGCGCGCATCGCGTCGTAAATCGAGTAATCAATGATGGTCTCGCCATTGGGGCCGACGGGGTCAATCTGTTTGAGTCCGCCGTAGCGGCTGCCCATGCCGGCGGCGAGGACGAGCAAAGTCGGTTTAGTCATGTGGAAAGCTTATTTTTTTTCACGCCGTTGTCGAGCGTTCAACTTGAGCCGCCACAAAAATTGAGATGGCGACGGCGAGGCCGTCTTTGATAGACTTAAAATTATGGAACACACAAAACGACTCGTAGAAAAAGGCCCGGCCACAAAGAAAGATGATTTGATCGTCATCACCGGCGCGGGCGGATTCATCGGCGGCAACCTCGCGCTGCATTTCACCAAAAAAGGCTTCACCAACATCCGCGCGGTGGACAAGAAGCCGCTGTATGAATGGTATCTCCACGTTCCCGGCGTCGAGAACATCTGCCTGGACGTGAGCAGCGAGGCCAACTGCCATCGCGTCTGCGAAGGCGCGGTGGAAGTTTACAATCTGGCGGCGGACATGGGCGGCATGGGTTTCATCGAACGTTTTCGCGTCGAGTGCCTGCGCTCGATTCTCATCAACACGCACATGGTCGAGGCCGCCTACAAGGCCGGCACGCGCCGTTATTTTTTCTCCAGCTCGGCCTGCGCCTACAACACGCTCCTGCAACAAGACCCGAAGGTGCGCGCGCTGAAGGAATCCGATGCGTATCCGGCGATGGCCGAACGCGGTTACGGCTGGGAGAAGCTGGTTTCCGAAATGTTCTGCGAGGAATACTGGCACGAACGCGGCATGAAAACTTTCATTGCGCGCTTTCATAATGTCTATGGCCCGAACGGCACCTGGGATGGCGGCCGCGAAAAGGCGCCCGCCGCGATGTGCCGCAAGGTGATCGAGGCGATTGATAAAAAAGATTTGAGCATCAACATCTGGGGCAGCGGCGAGCAGACCCGCAGCTTCATGTATATTGACGACTGCGTGAAGGGGATTGACATGATCACGCACTGCGATGACCTCATCGCGACGCCGATCAACCTCGGTTCGAGCGAACTCGTTTCCATCAACACGCTCGTCAGCAAGGTGGAAAAAATCGCCGGGGTGAAATTGAAACGCTCCTACAATCTGAACGCGCCGCTCGGCGTGGCCGGACGCAATTCCGACAACACCTTCATCAAGAAAGTTCTCAAATGGGAGCCGGACACGACTTTGGACAAGGGGCTGGCTGTTACTTACAAATGGATCAAGGAACAGCACAATCATCGCAAGGCCGGCAAACGCATCGGCATCGGCTGATGAAAAGCCCGGCCGCTTCGCCCGTCGCCACACTGCTGGGGGCCATTCCCAACCGCCTGCAACTCGCCGGCGGTTGGATTGACCAGCCGTTCATCTCTCGCCACAACCCGTCGCCTCCGGGCGCGATGGTCGTGGTGCAGATCGAACCGACCTTCCGCCCGATGGACCGTTCCGGCATCGCCAGCGGCACGCGCGCCGTGGCGATGAAAATTTGGAAGGGCAGATTGCCGGACCGTCCGCCGGCAGATTTGGCGCGCGAACTTTACGAAATCGAAAACCAGGGCAAAACGGAGCCAAGCGGTTCGCAGGACATGATCGGCCTGGTTTATCCGGGCGTGAACCGGCTGGATTATGATTTCAAAATTCACGGCGGAATTTTCCCGTCGCACATCGAATCGTGCAACAATGCCAGGGTCGCGCGCTGGCTGGGAAAAGTTTTGCATTTGATTCCCGTCGAGCCGCGGCCCGAGGGTTACAATCCGCTGGGCAAAAAAAATCTCGATCCGAAGTGGGTCGCCAGACTTGGGCAATCAGGACAAGACTGCTTCAATGCCATTGTCAAAATGGACGCGAAAGCCCTGGGCGCGTCGCTCAACCTGAACATGAAATGCTGGGAGACGCTCTTGCCGCACGTGGTCCGGCATCCGCTCATCCGGGTGGATTTGCCGGCGCTGCTGGCGGCGTATCAGCGTCAGTATCTCGGCGCGATGTATTCCGGCTGCGGCGGCGGTTATCTGATTGTCGTGTCGAACGAACCCGTGCCCGGCGCGTTCCAGGTGAATGTGCGCGTTGCAAAATGACAGGCCGGATTGATGGATAAATGGATTGTTGGATTGATGGGAAGCGGATTTCCATTCATCCACCAATCCAATTATCCAACACACCATTTCAACTTTATGTCCTCACAAATTGTAGTCTCCGGCGGGTTCGACGACCTCAAGTCGCGCGACCTGCGTTTTCTGGAGGAAGCGTCGAAACTCGGCGAACTTTCCGTTTTGCTCTGGCCGGACGAAACCTTGCGGGAACACACCGGCAAGGCGCCGAAGTTTCCGTTGGTGGAACGGCTCTATTTTCTGGAAGCGGTCCGTTTTGTAACCCGTGTGGTTCCCATGAGCGAGGTGGCCGATCCAAGCGAACTGCCGGCGGATTTGCGCGCGGACATCTGGGCGGATGTTGCATCGAAGAAAAACGCGGCGCGCGAAAAATTTTGCCGGGCGCAAAAAATTTCCTATCGCATTTTCAAGGCGGACGACTTGAGCGGTTTTCCCGAACCACCGCCGCAGCCGTCCCCGCCCGGCAAAAAGAAAATCATTGTCACCGGCAGCTTCGACTGGTTTCACTCCGGTCACGTCCGGTTTCTGGAAGAAGTTTCCGCGTATGGCGATTTGCATGTCATCGTGGGCCACGATGCGAACATCCGTCTGCTCAAGGGCGAGGGGCATCCGCTCTTGCCGCAGGACGAACGCCGTTACGTCGTCGGCTCGATCAAGTTCGTGAAACAGGCGCTGGTTTCCAGCGGCGATGGCTGGCTGGACGCCGAGCCGGAGATAAAAAAATTGCAGCCGGACATCTACGCGGTGAACGAGGACGGCGACAAAGGCGGCAAACGCGAGTATTGCGCGAAGCTCGGCATCGAATACCTCGTGCTTAAGCGCACGCCGGCACCGGGCTTGCAGAAGCGCAGTAGCACTGATTTACGGGGGTTTTGACGTGCACCGCCGTCGCGCGACCAAGGCATGACCCGCTTGCGGGCAAGTTCAGGGTTTTAATTCTTGAAATTCTGCGGCCGATGCGCGAAATTGTCTTGCAGAAGTTTGGGAAGAACAAATATATTGTCGCCCATCAAACCAGTCACAGCCATCGAATCTCTTGGATCGGAAATTGAGTTTAGACTCGCCAGCATGAGATCGTTGAAGTGATAAAAACCTGAACCGACCATGACAAATTTTACCCGGCTGACGTTTCTGGCCATTTCTCTGTTCTTTGTCGTCGGGGCGCAGGGGCAGGCGCTGACCAACACGTTCAATTTCACCGTCACGAGCAGCAACGTTCCTGATGGCAATCCCGTGGGCATGGCGAATTCCGGCACCATCTCCGGTGTCACTGGTTACATCACCAACATCCTGGTCAACCTCAACATCACCGGCGGTTTCAACGGCGATTTGTATGCGTATCTGGCCGGACCGCAGGGTGGCTTCGCCGTGCTGCTCAATCGTTCGGGTGTGACCGGGGCAAATCCTTTTGGTTACGCGGACACCGGTTTCAACATCACGTTGGAGGACGGCAACTCAAACATTCACGGCTATCAAATCGGCAGCTACACTCTGAACGGCAACGGGCAGCTTATCGGAACTTGGGCGCCGGACGGACGCAACATCAACCCGCAGTCATCCGGCAGCGTGTTTGATTCCGCCTCGACCGCCTCCGGTTTGCTCAACGCCTTCAACAACACGATCCCCAATGGTTCTTGGACGCTGTTCATCGCGGACTTGTCCGGCGGCGGCGGCCAGTCGGTGCTGGTGAGCTGGGGCTTGACGGTGGTGACCGTTCCCGAACCGCAGACTTGGGCCATGCTCGCAGGTGGTGCCGGGATGTTGCTCGCCTTCCGCCGCCGTAAAAACTCCTGAAATTTTCCGTCCGGCTTCGTCCGACTT
>JAYVCM010000422.1:0-10095 GCA_043749955.1 Limisphaerales bacterium
CATGAACATTGCCACAGCCCTCAAACTGAAAAACCAGCTGGCCGGTGACGTCGCCCAGTTGAAGGTGCTGCTCACGCAGCAGAACGTCCGCTCCACCAAACAGAAGTTCGACTACGACAAGGTAAGCGCGGTGATGCTGGAGACGGCAAGGAGATTTGTGACCTCTTAGTTGTTTTTGGCCAACACATCATCATTTTCTCGGACAAGCATTGCGAACTCCGAGATTCAGGTGATGTGCAGCGTGATTGGCAGCGATGGTTTAAGAAAGCCATCCAAAAATCGGCTGAACAGGCATGGGGAGCTGAGCGTTGGATTCGTCAACAGCCGAATAGGATTTTCATCGACCGCGAATGCAAGCATCCGTTGCCATTCGATCTGCCGCCAATGGAACAGGCGAATTTCCACCTGGTCGTGGTTGCACATGGCGTCTCGTTGCGAATCAGCAGGCATTTTGCAGGCAGTAGCGGTAGCTTGATGTTGAACACAAGCCTGAAAGGATTTACGCAGCATGTGTCCCCATTTTATGTGGGCGATCTTGCGCCAGAGAAAACCTTCGTTCACATCTTTGATGATGATTCTTTGCACACTCTGATGACAACAAGGGACACAATCTCTGATTTTGTGACGTATCTCTTGAAACGAGAAACATTGCTCAGGGGACAGCGGGCGATTTGTGCTACCGGCGAAGAACAGCTACTTGCAGTTTGCCTCACAAATCTTAACGGGGAAAACGAGCATGATTTTGTTTTCCCAATTCAACCCGGCGAGAATATCGACAAGATATTTTTGGCAGAAGGGCATTGGGAAGATTTTCAGAATTCTGCGCAACGAATTGTTCAAATAAATGCGGACAAAGTCAGCTACGCATGGGATGAATTGATTGAGAAATTTAGTTACTATGCCATGCGAGGCGAGCAGCAATTTGTAACTGACGGTGGCATTAAGGATTCAGAAAAAATTCTCCGGTTCATGGCACGCGAGCCAAGATGGAAGAGGCGCTATTTGGCGAAACACATATTGGAGATGATTCACAAAACGCCGATTACGAATCGGAATCTTCGGGTGTTTCCTCCTATGGAGAAAGGAGACCCATATTATGTGTTTTTGTTGCTTCCTGTCATTCATGCAAAAACTAATCAGGAGTATAGAATTGTTAGACGGCAATTTTTAGAGGATTGCTGTTTAGTGACTAAATTTGTTTTCCAAGATGCGGAAGACATTGTCGGCATTGCCACCGAAACAGACCCGAGTTATTTGAGCAGATCGGAGGACTCGATTTATTTAGATGCCCGCGAGTGGACGGCAGAAATGAATGAAAATGCAAAACTGATTCAGAAAGAATTGGGAATCCTCACAAAAGCAACCCGACATCATGAAAATGCACAAGAATTTCCAGACGTGCGCAATACATTGTCGAAGAATCCAAGAAACAAGCCTTGCCCTTGTGGCAGCGGAAAGAAATACAAGCATTGTTGCTTGAATAAATAATTTTAGAACGATGAACACCAAAGATTTTCTCCGTCTTGGAGTGCCATTGGGACAGGCGACCCGCCTTCCGCCTTCATTTCATTTCGGCGCGACGAGCGCGACGGATTTTATTTCCAAATTCATCCTCGGCGGCGGCGCGTCCGGGAGCGCGGAATTTATTCCGCTTCAACGCGCAAGGTTGAGCGACGCTGGAAAACATTTGTGTTGGCTGGCGTTCGTGAGTTGAAGCGGCGTGAACGCCGCGCGCCGTTTGCCGATGAATCCAGACTTTACTTTTAGCCGTCTATAAGTAAAGTGTGGCTGCAATGACTAAACGACCTTTCTGGACGGAACGGCTCGCCGCCGCGTGGAAGCAGGCATCCATCGTCTGGCTGACCGGGCCGCGCCGCGCGGGCAAGACGGTGCTGGCGCAGAGCCTGCCGGACGCGGAGTTCCTCAACTGCGACCTGCCCAGCGTGGCGGAACGGTTGCGCGACCCGGAAAGTTTTTTCCGGTCGGTGAAAAAAAAGCTGGTGGTGTTCGACGAGGTGCATCAGCTTCCCGATCCGAGCCGGCTGCTGAAGATTGGCGCGGACGATTTTCCCAAGTTGAAAATCCTGGCGACGGGTTCTTCCACGCTTGCGGCCACGCAGAAGTTCCGCGACAGCCTGACAGGGCGCAAACGGGTGGTGCAAATTGTGCCGGTGTTGCATGAGGAATTGCCGGCCTTTGGCGTGACGGATCTGCGGGAGCGTTTGTTGCGCGGAGGACTGCCGCCCGCGCTGCTTGCGGAGAAGCACAATCCTGAATTCTACGGCGAGTGGCTGGATTCCTATTTCGCGCGGGACGTGCAGGAGCTTTTCCGGCTGGAGAAGCGCGCGGGTTTCCTGCGTGTGCTGGAATTGCTGCTGCGCCAGAGCGGCGGGATGCTGGACGTGTCGAAGCTTGCGGCGGAGAGCCAGATCAGCCGTCCGGCGGTCACGAACTGGCTGGAGGTTTATCAGATCACCCACGTCGCGCATCTGGTGCGTCCGTTTTCGGCGGGCGGGCGGCGGGAGATCGTGGCGCAGCCGAAGGTGTTCGGCTTCGACACGGGACTGGTCTGCCACGCGCGCGGCTGGGATCATTTGCGGACGGAGGATTGCGGCGTGTTGTGGGGGCATCTGGTGCTGGACACGCTCATTGCCGCCGGCCTGCCGAAGATTCATTTCTGGCGGGACAAGCAGCAGCGCGAAGTGGATTTCATCGTGCCGCGCGGGCGCGAGGCCGTTGACGCCATCGAATGTAAATGGAAGCCGGACGCATTTGAAACGCGCGGGCTGGCGGCGTTTCGTGAACAATATCCGAAAGGGAAAAATTTTGTCGTCAGTCCGGTGAACGGCCCGGCGTATGAGCGCGTTCAGGGCGGGCTGAAAATTTCAATTGTTTCGCCGGGAGAATTGCGTCAGGCGATGTCCTGACCTTTGTGCATAAACACCAAAGATTTTCTTCGTCTCATCCGGCTTCGTCAGCGGCAGCTTCAGCACCGCTTCTCGGCAGTTGGAATAAACCCGGCTTCCAAAGTTGAAACGGCTCAGAGCCTGGGCCTTGGTTCACGGCACGCTCGGTCGCGCGGCGCCCGCCTGCGTCGTGACGGTGACGGTCGCCGATTTCAAACCTTCCGCACCCGCAGTGAGTTTGATTTCTCCCGCGTCCTTCGTGGACTGCACCATGATTTGCGCGAGGCCGTTGAACAGGCTGCGCGACCACGCGGCCGCGACGGGCTTGCCGGTGAGTTCCACGTTCACGTCCGGGTTGAGGCCGCCCTGGCCGGACTGGTTCGACACGCCCACGGCGATGACGTTGTCGCCGGCGTGCAGATTCTTTTTGATGTCGTAGGCCGGTTGCGCCGCCCAGTCGCGCGATTCGCCGACGCGGGTGTTGTTGACGAAAATCCAGCCGTGGTCGTCAATGCCGCCGAAGCGAACGAGCGCCCCCGGATTGGCGAGGTCGGCTTCGGTCACGCGGACGTGCGCGCGAAAAATGCCCGACTGCCCCTGGCTCAAGACCAGTTCGCCGGTGTCGCCATCGGTCTTGGGCTTGACGACGTTCCACGCCGCATCATCAAAGTCGCTGGCATATTCGGGAGCGGGCGCGCCTTGGTCGGGAACGGAGGCGAGCTTCCAGCGCCAGCCTTCCACGGCAATCGTTTTCACCGGCAACGACGCGACAAATGTGTCCGGCTCGTGGCTGCTCGGGTCGCCGTTGCCCACGCCGAGAATTTTTCCCGCGCCCGCGATGGTGAAATTAATTTTATTCTGCGCCACCGGCACGGCGCGACCTTTGGCGTCCGTCGCGGAAACGGTGAACACGCTCACGTCCTCGCCGTCGGCCTTGAGGCTCGAACGGTCCGGCGTGAGTTGAACCGCCACCGCGTCGCCGGTCGTTTCCACTTTCGTTTCGGCGATGACTTTGCCGCTGGCATCAAAACCTTTTGCGCTCAAGGTTCCCGGCGCGTATTTCACCGGCCAGGTGATTTTGGAATACGGCTTCATGTCCTGCTTGCCAAGCGACGCACCGTTCAGGAACAGCTCAACGGACTTGCAGTTGCTGAACGCGTCCACGCGGATTTCCTGCCCTTCCTTGCCCGGCCAGTTCCAGTGCGGCAGCAGGTGCAGCACGGTGTTCGTCGTCCACCACGCTTCGTAATACCAGGCGAGGTCTTTGCGGAAACCGCACACGTCGAGGATGCCGAAGTGCGAATTGATGCACGGCCACGCATACGGCGTCGGCTCGCCGCGATAATCAAATCCGGTCCACACGAAGCCTCCGCTCAACCACGCGCGCGCGCCAAAGACCGTCATCCATTCCTCGGCGGTGTTCGCCCAGCTCGGTGCGTTCACGTCGTAGGCGCTGACGTAGCCGCGCACTTTGTCGTTCTCATAAATGCCGCGCGTGCTGACGGTGCTGCCCTGCTCGGTGCCCACGTTCGGCTGGTCGGGATGCTTGGCGTGGTAGCTGTCCATGTTCTTGCCGTATTGTTCCGGCTTTTTGCCGACCTGATAATTCCAGCCGCGCACTTCGATGACGCCGTTGATGCCGTCGAACGTGTCGCCCTGCGGCGCGGCATAGGTCACGGGCCGCGTCGGGTCGAGGCGGTTCACCAGATCCTGCATCGTGCGCGCGACGTTGCCGCCCTGCGGCGTGGACTGCACATTAAATTCCTCGTTGGCGACCGACCAGATGCCGACACTGGCATGGTTGCGGTCGCGGCGGATCTGGCCTTCCCACTTGCGCAAATTTTCCTCGTCGCTGCCGAGCAGGCGGCTTTCGTCCATCACGATCATGCCGAGATGGTCGCACGCCTCGAGCAGTTCGATGGTGGGCGGATTGTGCGAGGTGCGATAGCTGTTGCAGCCGAATTCCTTCAGCTTCGCCACGCGAAAATTTTGCAGCGCATCCGGCAGTGCCGCACCGATGCCCGCCATGTCCTGATGATTGCAGGTTCCTTTGAGGACGTAAGGTTTGCCGTTCAGCAAAAATCCGTTCGTGACATCGAACGCAAACGTGCGGATGCCAAACTCGGTTTCCTGGTGGTCCACCACTTCGCCGTCCACCGAGACCTTGGTGATGAGCTTGTAAAGTTTCGGCGATTCGGGCGACCAGAGCACCGGCTTCGCGAGGTCGGTCCGGCCGAGAAATTCGGCGGATGAATTGGCAAAGGCGACGCCGACGTTGAACCCATGACCGACATCAATGGTTTGGCTGGCTCCGTCCGGCGAAATGATTTCATAGCTCATCATCACGGCGGCCTCGTTGGTGGAGGAATTTTTCACCTGCGTTTTCACGAATAGGTTCGCCGGGCCTTCCGGCACGTTGTCCGGAAACTGGCTCCAGACAAAAATTCCATCCGGCGCGACGGCCACCGGCGCGGTCTTGTCCAGCCAGACGTGACGGTAAATGCCCGCGCCCTCGTAGAACCAGCCCTCGAACTTGCTCGCGTCCACCTTCACGGTCACCGTGTTCTTGCCGCCGAAATGGGCGATGTCCGTGATGTCCTCGCGGAACGGGTAATAGCCGCCCTCGTGGCGCTTCACGAGCCAGCCGTTGACCCAGACCGTCGCGTCGCGAAACGCGCCGTCGAACTGCAACGAGATGCGCCGGCTGGAATCTTCCTTGGGCAGTTCAAACGTGCGGCGATACCAGCCGGTGCTGTTTTTGTGGAAACCCGGCCCGACGGGTTTGAAGCCGTGGCTCGTGTCGGACGTTTGGTCGAACGGCAGTTCAATCGCCCAGTCGTGCGGCAGGTCCAGCGAACGCCACGCGGTGTCGTTGAATTTTTCCGAGGCCGGGCCGCCGCTCGCGCCGGCCTTGTCGAGCCGCAGCGCTTTCGGCCAGTCGTCGCCGAGGTGAAATTTCCAGTTCGCGTCGAGCGACAGATGTTCGCGCGGCGCATCGGCGGCGGCCAGGTTGAAAACGGCGGCGGCCCCGGTGAGCAGCCCGGCGGCCAGCGGACGGATGAATTTCATCCGCCAAATCTGTCCAACCGCGCGGCGCGTGGCAATTGCATTTGCCGGAAAAGTATTTGGAACTAATCAAACAGGGGTTGGCAGGCACGCACCCCGCACCATGAACCGGCCGTTTCGGAGCGCGGCGGTGTCGTCCTCGACCCGCCGCAGCAGATGTGGCCCGGCGACGTTGCTGCGGCTGGTGCCCCCACGCCCGCACACAGCCGCGCTCCGGCTCCAAGGCTCAAAGCGCGAGTTCTTCGGGGAATTCTCACCCTCAATCCCTCTCCCCTCGGAGGGGAGAGGGCCGGGGTGAGGGGTGACGTGAAACCAAACGCTCCCTCCCATTGGAAAACTCCCCGCGATAAATTTTATTCGGCGGCAGAGGGCGCCGGCCATCAGGAACCTTTTATTTTTTCCGGCGGCCCGCTACACTTTCCGCATGGGCGAACTCGATCCACAGCTCGACAAATTTCTCCGCAAAAAACCGGAGCTTGGCAAAAATGTTTTCATCGCCCGCACCGGCGTCGTCATCGGCGACGTGACGCTCGGCGCACATTCCAGCGTCTGGTATGGCGCGGTGCTGCGCGGCGACATCAACCGCATCGTCGTCGGCCACCACACCAACATCCAGGACAACGCCGTGCTGCATCTCGCGGATAATTTTCCGTGCCTCGTCGGCAACTGGGTCACCGTCGGCCACAGCGCGGTCGTTCACGCGTGCCAGGTCGGTGATGAAGTGCTGGTCGGCATGGGCGCGGTGATTCTCGATGGCGCGGTCATCGGCAAGCAATCCATCATCGGCGCGAAGGCGCTGGTGACGCAGGGAACGAAAATTCCGCCCGGCTCGCTCGTGCTCGGTGCGCCCGCGAAAGTTGTCCGCAAATTGACGAAGGAAGAACGCGCCGGCCTGAAGTGGTGGGCGCAAAAGTATGTGGACAACGGCGCGTATTGTTTGAAGCACGGCGTCAGCGTGGGCGCGCCGCTGGCGAATTAGTGACGGAAAAAACTACGAAGCCGTTCACACGACGAGGGCGGCGAAATGGCCGGGCTGGTATTTCTTCAATGGGCTGCGGAGCGCCTGGCGCAGCGCGGCTTCAAGCTGCGGGTCGTTGTCCTTCTGCTCGACGAGTTCATACACGCGCAACGCCTCGCGGATCGCCTCATATCTTGAAACATAACTGGTTTTCACCGTGTCTAAAAGTTTTAAGAACGCGCCGCAAAGCACGGACAAAATGAGTTTCAGTTTCATGTCTTGCGTTTGCGGCGGACGAACAGCCAAGCACCGCCGCCAAGCAAAGCCAGCAGTGCTGATGACGGCTCCGGCACGGCGAAAATGCCTTCTTGAAACCATAATTCTTTAAAGGCGAGTGGAGAACCTAGGCCATAAGCCGTTCCGGGGTAGCTGGTATCGGTCACATTAAGAGAAAAATTATCTCCAGATTGAATGACAGGTTGAAAGTAATATGTCGTGCCTGATGCGACAGCGATTGGAGTTGAAAAAAGAAAATTGGTAACGCCAATAAAACGGCCCGGCATGAATACCGGAACCGTCGAGCCGAGAACCGGTCCCGTAATTGAATTTGATCTCAAATTTACATATATTGTTGCACCCGCATTGCTAAATGAATCGGAGTCAAAAAGTTGAAGCACGATAAATCCCACCGACGGGAGTGTGGGCGTGAATGATTGCCCCACATTTTGATAAATTTGGGGGAATGGAATCGCCCCTTCTATGTGATTGGTTGACTGCTGATCATAAATAAAGCCTTGTCCATTGGCAAAATTAACAGCCAAGCAAAGCAGAATCAAAATGAGTTTTGTTTTCATATCAATTTTTTGGTGGAAGGTCTATGGGTGCAAAGGTGGCGTGTTCAAAAAACCCGTCATTATAAGGAACACTCAACGTCACAAAACTCGAGGTCGCATTATCCCAATGGACAATAAACAGCTTGGCTCCAAAAAAAACTTCTCCAGCTTGGGTGATCAGCAAGTCGCCAACATGATTTGCAAAATAATTAGCCGACAGCTTCTTGATTGCTCTATTGCCGTTGTCGCAAAGGTAAAGACTTTGATTCGCCGGAATGATGTCAAAATCTTCCGTTGCGATGCCTTCGGGAAAAAGAGTGGTGGTATCGTAAGGCACAACCGCTCCATTTGTTGCGATTGTATAAATTAAAGGCGGAAACTTATCTTCATCCCCTGTAATAATTTTCCCGGCCCACGGCCCCCACTTGTTGAGGTCATTGGGAAGCGTGATGACCCCTTCAAGATGCAACGTGTCAAGATTGGTCAGCAGCGTGGGGTTTCCAAGTGCATCCACGCGCCATACCCCCTTTTGAGAACCGGAGCCGTCGGCATCGCTCGTCACGGCGATGACTTGATTGCTGAACACGCCGGTCTGATCCACATACAAGCTGCCGCGCAGTGGCAGCGCATTGGTGACGGCCGAATTCGTCAGCACGCACCAAGTCAGATTTGAAATGGTTCCGTTCGCCGAAAGTTTGCCAATGGCGGCACCACTGCCAAAATAGATCTCACCATTGGTGAACCCGCCTGCGTTGGCCTTGACCGTCGCCAGTTTCACCTCGTTGCCGACATCATGCACGCCCGACCAGTTGGTCACGACTGTGTTTGTCATCACCACACTATTGCTCATCACGAGGTTGGTGTTAATGCGGGCAAAATTAAAGGGGACGCCGCCGTTAAAGTGGAAGGAAACGATGATTGCGTTGGACGGCGCGTGGTAGTCTATGCCAATCGGCCCGGGAAAGTTGGTGACGACGGTTTCGAAAACAACGATGTCGGCAATCGTGATGCTGGCCGCTGCAGCGTTGCTTTTAACCAGGTAGTCGTTGGTGGCCACCAGCGTGAGCGTCACCGTTTCGTCGTTTTCAATCAAAAAATCCGCCAGCGGGTGGATGTCAATGTTGGTGTCCTGCATTCCCGCAGCAAACTCCAGCTTGTTCGTTAAAAACGTGTAGTCCGCGCCGTTGCTGGCGGTGCCGGAAATTGCATAATAAACCGTGAGGTTGGTAAAAAAATTTCTGGAATCATCGCGATGAAGGGAAAAGGTGGCTGGCACCGCCGGCGGGGCGGAGGGGCTGCGGGGTTCAATCGTGTTACCTGCCGACACTCCAATGCCCACAGTGGTGTAAGCATCAGAAATAGTTACCGTGGCAACGGATTGATTCTCGGAGAAAATCAAATAGGTGTTGGTCGGAATCACGGTCAACGTGGCCGTTTCGACGCCTTCAACCAGAGTGTCGGCCTTCGGCTGCACGTTAATTATGGCGGCGCCAGCGCCATTGGTGAGGAGCACCATGCCGGAGAGAGAGATGTAATCCCCGCCGTTGCTGGCCGTGCCGCTCATGCGGTAATACACCGTCAACGGGTTCGTGATGCCGGTGACCGCCATTCCGGTCACATGAAAAATCCCGTCCTGGCCAGGCGTGTTCCCATGCGGTTCAATGGCATCTTCCATCTTGCTGACGGAAACGCTCCATGCCGCCTGCTGCGCCCAGAAAAACATATTCGTATTGTCGCCGATGCTGACCGGGTTAAAATCGGTCTGGTTCGTGCCGGGGGTGCCGTAGCCGATTCCATCTACCAAAGTCCAGGCCGGCTGGAGCAGGTTGGTCTTGGTCAGCAACTGGATGAATAAATCATCCCGGGTGTTGTGCGCCAAAATGTCGGCCGCTTGGTTGGCCAAGTCCACGCTGATGACCTCCAGCCACAGTTGATTTGATCCATAAGACATCATCGAATACTCAAAGCCCTCGCCTTCCCCGCCAAACATCTTCCACATCTGTCCGCCGGACGCGGATTTTTTAGCCGCGTCTTCATAGGAAAAATCCAAATCGCTCAACAAATAAGTTTTGTCAATCGCACCCGTTGACCCAATGATCCAAGCGGGCGAAAAGCTGGTGTCGCCGGGAAGCGGCGGCCACTCGGGATGCTGCAAAGAATAATAAGTTCCGCCTCTTCCTTTTCCTGGCAGATCCTCCACGGCAATCGTCGGCGTGGCGGCCAGCAGTTTCAACAAGGCGGCCAACTGCGCGTCGGACAGCCAGCGGAACTTCGTCACGTCGGCGACGTTCAACGAGAGCGGTTCGGCCTGAACCGCCGCCGCCAGCTCGAC
>JAYVCM010000423.1:0-5188 GCA_043749955.1 Limisphaerales bacterium
GTCGAGCTGGCGGCGGCGGTTCAGGCCGAACCGCTCTCGTTGAACGTCGCCGACGTGACGAAGTTCCGCTGGCTGTCCGACGCGCAGTTGGCCGCCTTGATCAAAGTGCTGGCCGCGACGCCGACGATCGCAGTGGACGATTTGCCGAACAAAGGAGCAGGTGGAACTTATTATTCTTTGCAGCATCCCGAGTGGCCGCCGCTCCCCGGCGACACCAGCTTTTCGCCAGCTTGGATAATTGGGTCAACGGGTGCGATTGACAAAACGTATCTGTTGAGCGATTTGGATTTTGTTTATGGGGCAACCGCCAAGTCAAAAACTGCGATGCGGGCGATGTCGCCTTCGGGATTTGAAGGCGAGGGGTCTGATTGGCTGAACCGTTATTCAATGCTGTGTTTTTCGAATGTTTTGTGTCTTGAGATCATCAGCGTGGACTTGACCAATCAGGTGGCGGATCTGCTTTTGCACAATACCACGAACAGCTATTTCTACCAGCTCTTGAGCAAGACCAACCTGCTCCAGCCGGTCTGGACTTTGGGAACCATCCAGGACGGTGCCAGCGGCACCAACCAGACCGATTTTTTCCCGGTCAACCTCGACGACAACCCGATGATATTTTTTGGGCACATCAGGCGGACTGGAAAGTTTCCGTCGTCCGAAATGCCGACGCCGTTGAACCGCACGGCAACGATCCGGGGCAGTTGGGCAGTTTTATTTTGTCAGGGAACTGGATGAGTGGCGTGACGAACGACTTGAAGGTGTATTATCGCATCGGTGGCACCGCGAGCAACGGGGTGGACTACACGTTTTTGAATGAGGTGGCCACGTTGACGAACAATAACGGCTATGCCGAAATCAAGGTGCTGCCCAGCGCGGACAACTTGGCCGAAGGCAGTGAAACGGTCACGCTGACGCTGGTGCCGACGAACACCTACCTGATTTCGGCGGCGGACAGCTCGGCGACCAATTTTGTTTTTGATGCTTTCACCACCGTAAGTTTTGCGGTGCCGGCGGACGGGGCGATTGAACCCAATGGTCCGCCCGGCGCGCCGGCGGTGCCGGCGGTTTTTTCGATTCACCGTTCCGACTTCCGATCCTTCTACACCAACCTGACCGTGAAGTATCTGGTTTCCGGCACGGCCAGCAACGGCGTGGATTATTCCTTGTTGAGCGGCACGGTGAACTTTGTCCCGGATATGCAAGACACGAACATTGACCTCAACCCGCTGGGCGATGGCGTGATTGAAGGCCTTGAGACCGTCAAGCTGACGCTGGTGCCGACCAACACTTACATGGTGTTTCCACCGTCAGATGCCGCGACCAACACCATCATTGATTCGTCAACCATCGTGAGCATTGCAGCCATCCAAGGTGCGGTGGAGCCGGGGCAGGTCACGAACATTGTCGGGCAGGCTGGATTCTTCACCGTCTCGCGCGACGATTCGCGCGGAACCAACCTCACCCTGACGGTGCGGTATTTGATTTCCGGGACGGCGAGCAACGGGGTGGATTACACGAGCTTGAGCGGGACGGTGACTTTGTTGCCGGACGCATTGGCCACCAACATTATTGTGCAACCGCTGGCGGACAGTTTGAATGAAGGCGATGAGACCGTGCGGCTAACATTGGTAGCCACCAACGGCTACCTGGTGCAAACAAACATGACGGCGGATGCTTTAATTATTGAAGACACCCTGGCGTTTGACACAGTGGTGACTAACTTGATTGGCCCGGTTGGCATAGACTATCACGCGCCGTCAAACTCATTGATTGTGTCCTTCAATTATAACAACGGCAGCCCCTTTAATTTTGCCCGCATTTACACGAACCTCATGTTGAGCAATAGTAACAGCGTGATAACGAACACAGTTGTGACCAACTGGTCGGGGGTGCAAGGGGTGGCCAACGAGGTGAAGCTGGCGACGGTCAAGACCAATGCCAGCGGGTTCACCAACGGCGAAACCTATTTTGGGAGCGACACCGGCATCGGCTGGGTATCCGCCGACGGCACCCGGTCAAACTTGAACTGGTGCGTCCTGACCAACGGCACCGTGACCAATGCCTTGCTGCTGCGTGGCAGTTTGTATGCGGATCAGACCGGGGTGTGGAGCAATAACATCATCGCGGTGACCAGTCCGGAAAATGATGTGGCTGGTGACAAAGGGGTCTGGCGGGTGAATGCCAACGGCCAGCCGACGCTGGTTGCTCAAATAAACACGCTTCACCTTGAAGGCGTCATCACGTTGCCAAACGACGTGGCAAAATGGGGGCCTTGGGCGGGGAAAATCATCACGGGGGATGAAAGCCTTATCTCGCCGCCAATTTACGCTATTGCGACCAATGGAACAGTCACGCCGTTTGACACCACAACATTTATACCGGGCGGAATTCGGGCAGAAGATTTTGAAATAATTCCCACGAACCAAGACCTCTACTGCGTGGATCATCGTTCAAGCGCCATAGTAAGACTCTCCAAAAACAATTTTACCAACAATGTCGGAGATTTGCTGGTAACTGAAGAAGGTGTGGGATCACCTCCGGCGAAACTTTTTATTATTCATTGGAATGCCAGCACCACCAACTTTGAAACCCGCAAAATTGTCTATACGCGCAAAGACGGCACCGACGGACAATTTGAACACGTCTCCTTTGCACCGATAGACTTTCCAAACAAATAATCTTATGAACAAAATCATTTTTATCATGCTGTTGTGGACAACCCTCCTTGCCCGCAGCCAAGGGACATTTTTCATTGATCAGCAGTCAACGAATCAAACCGAAGGTAGTGCTGGCCTTGCGGTCGGGTTACCGATGGGACAAAGTTTTACGCCCACATTTTCTTCAGTCAGCTACCTTGTGCTTTTCCTTTTTGATGGCGATATTTTTCATAATGCGGGTGGAACAGTATTGGTTAATCTGCGTTCAAATTCAGTTACGGGGACAATTTTAGGAACCAGCGCCGCCGTGTTCGTGCCGGATGAATTTTTTGGACTCACTAATTTTGTTTTTTCAACTCCTGTCGCTGTCACACCCGGCGTGACCTATTACTTTCAGCCCGTAATTCAATCTGGCAGCCTTGGCCTTGGTTCAATTCTCACCGATGGAAGCTATACGGGTGGTTCACGAATTGTTAATGGTTCTCCGCAGCCCAATTTCAACTTATGGTTTCAAGAGGGTATAATCGCCGTGCCAGAACCGTCGTCCGCACTGCTGGCTTTGCTGGGCAGCGGTGTCTGGCTGTCGGTTCGTCGCAGGCGTGTCAGATGAAACTGTGCTTGCCGCAGTTTGTTGATGTATGTGGCATTGACGCAGACGCGAATGCAAGCCAAGAGATTGGCTTGAATTTTTCACGCTGACCGGCATCCTCCGTGCATCCGTTCCGTTTGTTGAACCACTCTCATATGAAAAAACAAATCTACGCCACGCCGGTTTTGATGACCGCCGCGCTCGCATCCATCATCGCCGCCAGCTTGAGCTGCGGCAAAACCACACCCGTCAAGTCCACTGACGCGGCCAATGCTTCCGGCACAGATAAAACTTCCGCCGCCGCCACGGGCCAGTCCGCCACGTCCACCGCCACGAACTGGACCACGCCGGCCAAACTCGCCGCCACAGATGCGGCCCCGGCCCCGACGTTGAGCCAGACGAACGTCGCCCCGGCGCCGGCGGCTCTCACCACGCCGGAACTCGCACCGACGGCTCCGGCGGTCAAGCCAGCCGCGAAAATTGTCGAAATGCCCGCCACCGTTCCCGTCGCGCCGAAGAAATTTTATTCCGACGACTACGCGACGACGGAGAAGCAGGCTCACGCCATGCGCCACGTTGGCAGCGGAAGCGATGATTATTTTATCCGCCTGCGCGCCGGGTATCAGCACACCTACCACGGCGACAACAACGACACCTGGTATGCGGGCCTGAAATTTTACGCGCACCCGGACGACCTGCGCGCGCGCGCCGAGAAGAACGCCTGGTTCATCCCGGATGCCGACGTGGAATTTTCCCATCAGGCGCTGGCCAAGCCGGACGAGAGCGCCCATCCCGGCAGCGCGCAGGGCTTGAACCTGCGCGCGAGTTTTTTCTGGCCGTGGGTGCATTGGACGACGCGGGTGCTGGCCAAGGAGAATTGCGTCTGCCCTTACGCGCAGCCGCTGGAGTTCACGTTCGGCCCGACGATGAACTTTGGCTTTGACTATCTGTTTGAAGACAACCGCACGCGGTTCGCGCGCTACTTCGGCGCGCGCCTGGCGATTAACCGCGATGCGTTCGTCGAATACACGCTCGGCGCGACGGACGGCCTCAATGGCACGCGGCAGCAGGCGCTCGCGGAACTGCCCTTCTACGTCACGCGCGACCGCCAGGTGCGCTATGTGTTTCGCGGCCTCTGGAACCGGGGCGATCATTCCAAGGCGGACCTCCTCCAAGCCGGCGTGTTTCTGGAAATGCCGCTGGGCCTGCTCGCCCATCCGCGGCAATGGGGCGACTTGATTCCGTTCGTGAAATGACTTCCGGCGCGCGGAACCCCAAAAAAAATGCCGGGCGGAAATAATTTCCGCCCGGCAATTTAATTTCCGCCGTTTCACGTCGGCACGCCGCCGGCGATGTATTGCTCCATCTGCTCGATGGCCGCGTTCTGCGTGGAGATGATCCAGTTCACCAGGTCGCCGATGGAGATGATGCCGACGACGTTCACGCCCTCGACCACCGGCAGATGCCGCACCCGGTGCTCGGTCATCAACCGCATGCACTCCTCCACCGAATCGTCCGGCGTCACGGAGATGATTTCCGTGGGCATGATCTCCCAGACGCGCGTCTCCTTGGAATTTTTTCCGTGCAGCGCGATCTTGCGCGTGTAGTCGCGCTCGGTGAAGATGCCGGTGAGCTTGCCGCCGGACATGACGAGGACCGAGCCGATGTTTTTTTCCGCCATCAACTTGATGGCCTCAAAGACCGTCGCCTCGGGCGCAATGCTCCAGATCGTGACGGTCTTCTGATGCAATAGGGAACTGATGGGATAGGTTGTCTTCATAGTCTTATAAGGGTTTATCCGCCTGTTTGGCCAGTAACACAAGCGAAAAATTCAAAGGCCGGGAGAATTATCTCTCCTTGCCGCCGCGATTCTGGTTAAATCTGCGCGCTGGAACGCCGGTCTCCCGACCGGCCCGATGCAATAAATGTCAATCAACGCGCC
>JAYVCM010000424.1:0-12343 GCA_043749955.1 Limisphaerales bacterium
GTTTGGCCGCATCAACAAATCCGGCATCAAGTGCATCAGCGCGACGAACCGCAATTTCCCCGGCCGCATGGGCGACAAGGAATCGCAGGTGTTCCTCGCCTCGCCGATGACGGTGGCCGCGAGCGCGTTGACCGGCAAGGTGACCGACCCGCGCGAGTATTTGGGGAATTGAGATTGAGGAAACGGGCAAATGAGTCGCGAGGAAAAACTGCTTGAACGGCTGCGGGATTTTCAGCGCGACCAAGGCTGGGATTTCGGTGAGTTGTGCGGATTGTTGCAGCGGCTTGGATTTGAAATGAGAATTTCGGGCAGCCATCATTTCTTCAAGCACGCTGATTTGCGGGACATTATCAATTTGCAACCGCAGAATGGCCGTGCGAAACCTTATCAGGTTCGACAAGCGCGAAAAACTTTGCAGGCAAACGGACTGTTATGAATACGAAATACGAAATCGTGGTTTACTGGAGCGAAGCCGACGGCTGTTTTCTGGCCGAAGTGCCCGAATTGCCGAAGTTGATCACCGACGGCACGACGCGCGTCGAGGCGCTCCGCAATGCCGAGACCATGATTGAAGCGTATTTGCAAACCGCGAATGAAGCCGGCTGGTCGGTTCCCGCGCCTTGCGGACGGCTGGCGTTTGCGTGAACCCATGGCCACTGCCACCTACCATGAAGTTTCCTGGGAACGCATGAGCAATGCGGTGGAAAAAGTTCACCAACGACTGCTCCGCGCCGCTCACGCTTTGGAAAATGCCCGCGTTCCTTATGCCGTTGCGGATGACAATGCCGTGGCCGCCTGGGTTTCGCGCGTGGACGAGGCGGCGGTGCGCAACACGCAGGACGTGGACATTGTTTTGCGCCGTGCCGATCTTCCCGCTGCCCGCACAGCTTTGGAGCAAGCCGGATTTGTTTATCGTCACGTCGCGAGCATTGACATGTTTCTCGACGGGCCGGACGCGAAGGCGCGTGACGCGGTTCACATAGTTTTCGCCGCCGAAAAAGTCCGCGCTGATTACGCCGCGCCCGTGCCGGACGTTTCCGAATCCGAGGCCACGGAAACCTTCCGCCTGCTGTCCCTCGACGCGCTGGTGCGGATGAAACTCACCTCGTTCCGCGACAAAGACCGCGTGCATCTGCGCGATTTGATGGACGTGGGCTTGGTGGATGCAGGCTGGCTGGAGCGAGTGCCAGCCGCGCTGCGTTCGCGCTTGCAGGAATTGCTGGACAGCCCGGAAGGTTGACCCGCGCGAAGCTTTTGGAATTGAACTTTGGTCGCGAAGAATTTTTCACTGAAACGCAGACAATTCGCTTGACCCTCCGGCGGGTTCGTCAAAGCTGGACGCGTGAGCACCAAACTTCAAGACACGCTGGATCAGGCGGTCAACGCCTTGCGCCGTGAGCTGGGCGACAATCTTTTTTCCTGCTGCGTCTATGGCAGCGCCGTCCGGGGCAATTCGATCGAAGGCGTCTCCGACATCAACCTGCTCGTCATCCTGAACCATTCCACGGCGGCGGCGCATCAGGCGGTCGCCCGTGCGATTGGCGGACAGGCGATCATTGATCCGTTTGTGCTAGCGCGGCGCGGATTCGAGCGCAGCGTCCGCGCGTTCGCCACCAAGTTCGCGAGCATCCAGCGCAACTATCGCGTGCTGTCCGGGGCCGACCCGCTGGCAAACCTGAACGTGGATGCAGAACTGGAAAAATTCCTGTGCGAGCAGGCCGTGCGCAACCTGCGCCTGCGGCTGGTCTATGCCTTCGTCACGCGCCAGCAAAACAAAGCCTACGACAAATTTCTGGTGCGCAACGTCACGGGGATGTTTGTGCAGTTTTCGGAAGCGCTGCGGTTGAGCGGCATCACCCTGCTGCCGGCATTCGAGGCGCGCATCCCGGTGCTGGAACGCGAATACAAAATTGACGGGCAGGTTATGCGTGATTTGCTGGCGCTAAAAAAATCGCCGCGGCGGTTTTCCGAAGAGGAAGCCGTAGCGTGGCATGAGCGTCTGTTTCCAGCGGTGGATGCGGTGCTGTCATGGATTGAAAACAAATGGCCGTCAACTTCGCTGAAATAAAACCATGAATCCCATCGCTCCCATTCTGGCGCAGGCGGACGGCGGTGTGTTCAGCTTTCTTCATACAATGCGCGGCCCGGATTTTCTGATCCTTTATTTCATCTGGTTCATCGTGACCTTCGGCCTGGTTCTGCTTTTCCGTTGGCGCGGACATGACACACCGATTACCACCGCCGTTGGCCTGGTGTCTTACGAACTGCTGGCCGTGTTGCGGATCATCAGCGGCTCGGCACATGGCCTGCACAAATGGGAATTTCTGATCGCGATGATGTTTGTCGGTGCCATCATTTTTCTGGCGCGGTTGGAATTCAATCAATCCACCAGCGACGGCGGAAGCTGGTGGAGCAGCAATGGTTCAAGCGGCAGCAGTTGCAGCGGCGGCGGCGGGGGCGGCTGTGGCGGGGGCGGGGGCTGCGGAGGTTGTGGAGGCGGATGATGACCGGCCTTGGCTATCGGCGGGAACTGTCGGCGTGGATTGATTCCAAGCCGCGCGATGTGGATTGTCTGGAGATCACCGCCGAACATTTCTTCCTCGGCGGCGAGGAGCATCTCGTCCGGCTCGCCCAAAAATTCCCCCTGTTTGTCCACGGGCTCGGCTTGAGCCTTGGCACGCCCGGCCCGCTGGACCCGCACCGGCTGGAGCAATTCGCCCGCGTCGTCCGCCTCGCCAATCCCGGTTGGATCAGCGACCACATCGCCTTCACCCGCACCGCCGAAGCCGACCTTGGCCATCTGAACCCCGTGCCGCCCACGCGCGAAATCCTGAACGTCATCGCCGACCATGCGCGCGAAGTTTCCGAGCGTTGCGGCAAACCCATGCTGCTCGAAAACATCACGTCGCACATCCAACTCACCGGCGATCTGTCCGAGACGGATTTTCTGAATCAACTTTGTGAACGCGCCGACTGCGGCTTGCTGCTTGATGTCACCAACCTTTTCATCAACAGCCGCAACCACGGCTTCGAGGCGTTGAAGTGGCTGCATGAAATTGAGCCGCGCCGCATCAAGCAGCTTCATATTGTCGGCTATTCCCGCGCGGGCGAACGCTACACCGACAGCCACGCGCAGCCGGTTCAGGAGGAACTCATCGAACTCGCCCGCGCCGTCGTCAGCTACGCGCCGGTTCAGGCCATCATCCTGGAGCGCGACGAAGATTTTCCGGCGACGCATGAACTCGAACTGGAAATCGCCAAACTCAAGCGCATCCGTGGGGAAAATTGATTTCATCACTGCTCTGGGCCGGCTGTTGCGTGATGGCAACCTGCGCGATGCCTTCGCCGCCAGCGCGGAGACCGTCGCCGGGCAAATCAATCTTTGCCGGAATGACTGGCCGGTGTTTTTACAGTTGGTTCCTGAAGATTTGGAATTTCAAGCACGCATCCTGCTTCGCAAACGATTGGAACTCGTGCGACAACTTTTGCCGGAAACCGCCCGCCGGCTGGGTGAAGATTTCTGGCCGTCTTTTCTCAAATACTCACGGGCAAGCTGGCCGTCCGAACCGCGTGCCGCAGTGCAAGACTCCTTTCAGTTTTGCCAGCGACTGATGCGGCAACATTCGCAGCTTGTCAGTAAATCCGAATGGAACCGGCTGCGGTTTGCGCTTTCCAAAAATCATCTGGCAATTCATTGCGCCTTTGTGGAAACCATGCGTGGAAGAGCGCGTCCGCAGATTCAGATTTTTTTCCGTGGCCGCTCGCAACGGTGGCGCGAATTCATTATCTGCTTTGGGCTTTAGCCCGCCATGATGGTCAAACTAAAACACCATGAGAATCATCCTCGAATCCCGCACCCTGACCGTGTCCATCGCCCGCGAGGCGGAGGCGGTTTATCAGTTCATTTCCAATCCCGCCAACCTGCCCCGGTGGGCGACGGCGTTTTGCCAATCCATCCGCCAGGCTGGTTCGGACTGGGTCATGCAAACTTCCGCTGGCGAAATGAAAATCCGTTTCGTCCCGCAAAATGAGTTCCGCGTGGCCGACCATTTCGTGTCGCCCGCGCCGGGCGTGGAGATTTACGTTCCGCTGCGCGTCCTGCCGAACGGTTCCGGCAGCGAAGTGGTTTTCACGTTGTTCCGCCAGCCGTCAATGACGCCAGAAAAATTCCACGAGGACTTGGGCTTGGTGCAGCAGGATTTGCAGACGCTGAAGCGCGTGCTGGAAAAATAATTTCCACGGAAAAATCAGCGCCGGCTGAACCCTTCCAGTTCATTGATGAAGGCTTCCGGCCCGCCTGGGAGATAACCGACTTGCCGTCCCAGTTCCTTGCCCTCGGCGCTCAGCAGAATGTAGGTGGGAAAGGCATCCACGAGAAATTTTTTGGCGAGCGCATCATTCGCGCGCAATTGCTCGGCGCTCAACGGCGTGTGGCGCGGAAAATCCACCTTCACCAGTTCGAGTCGGGGGTTGGCGTAGGCGGCAAATTTGCCGGTGGCTAAAACGTCCTGTTGAAATTTGATGCATGACGGGCACCAGTCGGAGCCGGTGAAGTCTAGCAGCACCAGTTTGTGCTCTGACTGCGCCTGCTTCATGGCCCCGGGAAAATCATTGCGCCAGAGCGCCGACATGGGTGGGGCGGCCGGTGGTGGCCGGGTCATGTCGGGCGCACGGACCGCCGGCTGCCGAACGAGCTGGTCGTGATACTTGGCCTTGTTTTCGGCCTGTTTGAGTTCCACCGCCTGCGCCTTCTTCGGATCAAAGTGGAAATGTTTTTGCAGGTCGGGTGAAAGATTTTTAAGCTTCATGTTGCCCATGCCGCCGGCGTGCGTGAAAAATATGTCCGTCGCGCTGACGCTGGTGACGGTGACGTTGGTGTAAACGTCGGTGCCAATTTTGAGGATGGGGAATTTTTCGTCGGCGCGAACCGTCAACGAGCCGATGAGCCATGCCAAGGTGAGGAAAATTCCAAGTCGCATCCTCTGCGTATGCCGGGCGCGGAAGGGTTTGTCAAGATTTGGGCGGACAGGGTCGTGGCATATTTTGGAACGCCGGGCACCGTCCCGGCTCGAAGCCTAATCCGATTCCCACTGGCCGGGACGGTGCCCGGCGTTCCCAACCATCCGCTGTCGCGGATTGGGCTTGCAAAGAAAACCGGCCGTTGCAGGATTCCACCATGCGCCGCTGGTTGATAATCGTGCTGTGGCTGCCGCTGCTGACGGGCGGCTGCGTGACGCACAAGCTCTGGACCGAGTCGCGGCTGGATGCGTGGAACGAACCGGCCAACCGCCCGAACCTGCGCCTGTTCCGCGACGAACGGCAAAATAATTTCCTCGTCGTCTATGACGAATTCTCGGAGCGCCACGACGCCACCCGCGCCCGCGCTTTTTTTCTCAATCAAAACGAACAGCCGCTGCCAGGCCGTCCGCATTTTGTGAACGTCAAATCAGCAGGTGGCCTGCTGCCGGTGCCAGTGGGGTTTGCCGTGCCGACGAATTCACCGGAACTGTTTTGTGTGGTCACGGAGACGAATCGGGGAAGCTTCACGATATTTTCCGTCGGCCGGCAGGCGGGCGCGTATCAATTGCCGGTCTATGATGACGGCTGGGGAAGGGTGGAGCGAATCGCCTGGACGCCGTTTGCCGTGACCGCCGATCTCACCATCATCGGCGGCTATCTGGGGTGCCTGTGGATTTACGCGGGCGGACCGGGCGTTGCTCGCTGAGGGCGCGGAATTTCTCCGCCAGCGTTTCTATGCTTTCGCCAGTTCCACCGCCGGCAGATAAACCGTGAAGGTCGTGCCGACGCCGGCCTTGGTGCAGACGTGCAACGCGCCGTTGCCTTCCTTGATGAGCCGCTGGACGATGTTCAAACCCAGGCCGGTTCCCTGACGCGGGCCTTTGGTGGTGAAGTAAGGCTGGAAAATCTTCGGCAGCACTTCCGTCGGGATGCCGGGGCCGGTGTCGCGCACCCAGAATTTCATGAGCGGCGCGGCGTTGTCCATGCTCTCGACGTTTTGGAAGCGTTCGTTCGGGCCGTCCTTGAAGCCCGCAAGATCCAGCGGCGTGCGCAAAATTTCCGCGCCGACCTCGACGCGATGCGGCTGCGACGAGCATTGGAAGGCGTTCACCGACAGGTTCAGCAAAATCTGGATGACGTCCGTGCCGTTGATTTTCACGGCGATGTCCTCGGCGGTCGGCGTCACGCTGAATTCATTTTCCTGGATGCTCGGATGCACGCGCACGAGCTGTTCGAGGTCGCTCATCAACTGATGCACGCCCGTCGGCACGGCGTCGTTGCCCTGCTCGCGGAGAAAACCGAGGTAGCGCCGCGAAATCTCGATGCAGTTCCCCACCTGCCGCTCAATGATGCGCAGCCGTTCCTTGATGAACTCCAGGTCTTCCACCTCAAGCCGCGACGCGCGGTTCAGTTTTTTGTTCAGCAGTTGGATGAAGCCGGAAACCACCGTCAGCGGGCCGTTGATGTCGTGGATGATGCTCGCGTAAATGTCGCCGCGCGTCTTGGCAATCTGCTCCTCGACCTTCTGGTTCTGCAGTTCGCCGAGCAGTTCGTGGACTTTTTCCGCGCTCGTGTGGATTTCCCCCTCGAGCATCCGGCGCTGCATCGCGGCGGTGACGGCGGCGCGGATGGTCGCGATGTCGAACGGCTTGTTGATGTAGTCGCACGCGCGCAGCCGCAGCGCCTGGCGGATCGTGTCGGTCGTTTCAAACGCCGTGATCATGATCGCCTCGATGTCAGGCTTCACGAACCTTAGCCGTTCCAAAACTTCGATGCCCGACATTCCGGCCATGCGGATGTCCAGGATGGCCACGTCAATGTCGTGCTTCTGCGCCAGCTCGATCGCCGTCGGGCCGTCCTCCGCCATCAGCAGGTCGTAGCTGTCCTTGAAGATCACCCGCAGCGACAGGCGCGGCCCTTCCTCGTCGTCCACGATCAGGAGCGTTCCGCGCCGTTTGGGTGTGGGCGTCGCGGCGATGATGTTGGTGATGGCGGCGTTGACCTGCACGAAAGGGTCGGCGATGGGGTCGGCAATGGCGGGCATAATGGCTGCACACTATACCAAAGCCGTCCGTTCTCAAGTAGAAATCAAGCGCGTCCGCAACCCCTCCAAAGCCTGGGTCGCCGTCACCTCTTTAAACGTCGCGCGATCCCATGAATTCAACAGTTTTTTCACTTCCACGCCCGACGCGGCGGCGAGCGCGATAAAAACGGTTCCCACCGGTTTGTCCGGCGTGCCGCCGCCCGGCCCGGCGATGCCCGTGATCGCGATGGCAAAATCCGAACCGAACTTTTCCCGCGCGCCCACCGCCATTTCGCGCGCGACTTCTTCGCTGACCGCGCCGTGCCGCTGCAAAGTTTCTGCGCGGACGCCGAGAAAATTTTCCTTCGCTTCGTCCGCATAGCTCACCACGCCGCCGAGAAAAACCGCCGACGCGCCCGGCACATTCGTGATCCGGTGCGCGAGGTTTCCGCCGGTGCAGGACTCGGCGAGCGCCAGAGTTTTCTTTTGCCTGGTCAACAATCCCACGACGACGGTTTCAATCTCGTCATCATCAAAACCAAAAATGTTCGCGCCCAGGATTTTTTGGACGACCGCCTCGCCCTCGCGGACGATCTGCTCCGCGCCCGCGCCGCTGGCGGTCAGCCGCACATCCACCGCGCCGGGCCGCGCGCAGTAGCCGGTCTCCAGTCCGCGTTTCACGAGCGGCTGCAAATCCGCTTCCACGAATTCCTGCACGCGCGATTCGCCGATGCCCGTCGTCCGCAACGTGCGGCAGATAAAAATTTCTTCCGCAAATTCCCGCTGCAGCAGCGGGACGATTTGCGCGTCAAACATCGGCCGCAGTTCGCGCGGCGGGCCGGGCAGCATGATGAGCCAGCGCGAGGATGGAGGATGGAGGATGGAAGATGGCAAACGCGACTCCGTTCTATCCTCCACCCTCCATCCTCCATCCTCGACCCTCATCGCCAGCCCCGGCGCGGTGCCGAATTGATTCAGAAAAACCAGCGCGCCTTCGGGAACAAACGTCTCCACGCTGGTTTTCGCCGGACGCGGACGGTTCCGCTTCGCAAAAAACTTTTCGATGTGTGCGAGCACGTCCTGGTTCTCAATCAATTTTTTGCCGAGCAGCTCCGCGATGAGTTCGCGCGTGAGGTCGTCCGAGGTGGGGCCGAGGCCGCCGGTGGTGATGACCAGGTCCGCGCGGCCCAGCGCCTCGCGCACTGCGTTTTGGATTTCGCTGCCGGTGTCCGCAATGGCCACCTGCCGCGTGACGACATGGCCGAGGTCCGCGAGCCGGCGGCAAAGCCATTGCTGATGCGTGTTCAGCACGCGACCGAGCATGAGTTCGCTGCCGGTGTTGACGAGTTCGACGTTCATAAGGCTCGAAGGAGGAAACCACGAAATACACGAAACACACGAAAAATTTTGGCGGCGGGCTTTTACCCGGAGCGCCGGCATCCTGCCGGCGAGTTGCGTGGCCCACATGACCACGCCGGCTGGAAGCCGGTGCTCCCAGTGGCATTATTTCTTCGGCGGCTTCGGCTTGGGCTTGCGCGCGTCGGCGTTGAAGCTGCCCACCAGATAACTTTTCTCCGCGTCCGGCGTGCAGAGATAAATTTTCCCCGGCAGCCGGTTGTTCGCCAGCGCGCCGAACTCCAGCCGCATGGCATAGCCGTTGGTAAATTCCGGTTTTTGCACCTGGCCCGCCTCGTTCTTCCAGCGGAGCTGCACGCGCGCCGCCTTGTCCGCGTCGGCCATCACGTTGATGGTCTGGCCGGCGAGCGACTCGGGTTGCGCGCCGCCAAAATTGACGAACACGCCGAACTCCACCGTGCCCTTCGTGCCTGCCCGCAGCAGCAGCGAGCCGTTCTGAAAACTCGCGCGCTCCACGATGAAATCTTTCCCGTGAATCCGCCCCGCCACCGGCGCATCAGAAATCGCGTTGGTGCCGAGGGTGAGCATCCAGTTCGCATCGCTGGCGGGCGGCGCGACCACGGGGGGCTTCTCCGGCGGCGGCGGTTTGGGCGTCCCACCCGGCACGGCGGCGACGGCGTTGGTCGGCGCGCCGCTGCCGGACGATTTGAAAATTTTTCCGCGAAACACCACCACGCCCGCGACCGCCGCCACCACGAGCCCCAGCACAATGACGATGGCGATGGGAAACATTTTTTCCGGCGCGGCCCCGGACGCGGCGGCATTCACCGGCGTGGTCGGAATTCTTTTCTCGGTGAACTTGGTGCCAGCGAGGATGAACTTGGAGTCGGGATCCGCCGGCGCCTGGGGCGCGACGATTTTCTGGAAACACGTCGGACATTCCATGACGGAGCCGCTCTGCGATGAATCGCACATCATGTGCTGGCCACAGACGGGGCAGGCATATTTGAATTCGCTCATGGAGTTGTCGGCGCCAACATTTCACATCCGCACAACTCTGGCAACGCGGATTTTTCAGAACTTTTCAACGCAACGGCGCAAAGGCGCGAAGGCGCAAAGCAAAAAAACTCTTTGCGGCTTGGCGTCTTGGCGTCTTTGCGTTAAAAACTGGCCGTGAGCATGAATAAAAAATCTCCCGTTTCCCGCAGCGGCCGTTTTGCCGGCGGTCCCGCCGCCGACGTCGCGCAATTCACCGAGTCCATCTCCTTCGACTGGCGTTTGTGGCGGCACGACATTCTTGGCTCGATGGCCCACACGCAAATGCTCCATACCATCGGCGTGCTGACCAAAAAGGAATGCACCGCCATCATTCGCGGCCTCGACCTCATCGGCAAGGAGATCAAAGCCGGCAAATTCAAGTGGCAGCCTGTGCTCGAAGACGTCCACATGAACATCGAGGCGGAACTCACAAAACGCGTTCCCGCTGGCGCAAAGCTGCACACCGCCCGCTCGCGCAACGACCAGGTCGCGCTCGACGTGCGGCTCTGGCTGCGCGATGAAATCACCGCGCTGCTCGGCGACGTCGCCGGCCTCCAACGCGCGCTCGTCTCGCTCGGTGAGAAAAATGCCGACGTCATCATTCCCGGCTACACGCATCTGCAACGCGCGCAGCCCGTTTATCTCGCGCACCATCTGCTCGCCTACGTCGAGATGCTCGAACGCGATTGCGAGCGCCTCTGGGACTGTCACTCGCGCGTGAACATCTGCCCGCTCGGCAGCGGCGCGATTGCCGGTTCCACGCTGCCGCTGGATCGCGTGCTCGTCGCCAAACTGCTCGGCTTCGTGGACGTGGATGGCAAGGTTCAACTCACGCAGAATTCCATGGACGCCGTGAGCGACCGCGATTTCGCCGTGGAATTTTGCGCCGCCGGCGCGCTGCTGGCCGTGCATCTCTCGCGGCTCGCGGAGGACGTGATTCTCTGGGCCGGCGTGGAATTTAATTTCATCAAGATCGCCGACGCCTACACCACCGGCTCGTCGCTCATGCCGCAAAAGAAAAATCCCGACATCGCCGAACTCACGCGCGGCAAGACCGGCCGCGTCTTCGGCAACCTGATGTCGCTGCTCACGCTGCTGAAAGGATTGCCGATGACCTACAACCGCGATCTGCAGGAGGACAAGGAACGCCTCTTCGACACCGCCGACACCGTGCGCGCCTCGACGCGGATTTTTTCCGCGATGTTGCGCCATGTAAAAATCAATCGCGCCACCTGCGCCGCCGCTGCGAGTGACCCGGCGTTGCTTGCGACCGACCTCGCGGATTATCTCGTGCGCAAAGGCATGGCGTTCCGATCGGCGCATCACGTCGTCGGCGCGGTCGTGGCGCTGGCGGAAAAGACCGGCAAACCGCTGAACCAACTCACGCTCGCGGAACTGCAAGGCATAGACAAAACCTTTGGCCGCGACGCGCTGGGCGTGTTCAATCTGAAAACGGCGATGGCGAAACGAAATCTGACCGGCGCACCGGGAACGAAAGAAGTCGCGAAGCAACTGGCGCGCTGGCGGGAACAGCTTTCGTGAAATGCCACTGAACATTTCAATTGATGTTGACGGCACGCTGCTTGATGAAAACGAGAAGGTTCACCCGCAGACTCGCAATCTGATTGAACAGCTCAAAGTTGAAGGTCATCGCATCCAACTTTGGTCAACTGGCGGTTCTGATTACGCATTGAGGCGAGCAACTGAGAAAGGTTTGGCAGAGTTGTTTGATAGTTTTGGTGCGAAGCCGGACGTCGCGATTGACGATATTCCCGAATCTGCACGCCCTGTCGCCACAATCAAGGTGGACAACAATTTTCCACTTGATCATGCAATTAAATTATTGAAATCAAAAGCCGAAGGATGTGTGGAGTCCGTGCTTTGTCCGAGTCTGTCGCTAAAAAAACTCGTGGCTGAAATGCAACTTGGATCAGACGAAGCCAGAGCCGGACTTGGCGACCTTTTAATTCCCCGCGTTCCGTTACACCCCATTCCCTTTTTCGGCAACCTAGAATCCGCAAAGGTAATTACCATTGGGTTGAACCCTGCCATAACAGAATTTTCAAAACATAGAGACTGGAAATCATCGCTTAATAATGAAGATTTGACGTTTCGGCTGGTAAATTATTTCCGCTTGGCTGGTATTCATTATCCGCCGCCGCACGGTTGGTTTAGCGACATATCAGAATTTTTGCACATAATCGGCTGTCCTCACAAAATTGCCGCTGCACACGTTGACCTATGCCCGTGGACAAGCATTGCTCCGATTCGACTGACCGCAGCAAGGCGAAATCGGTTTTGGAATTTGGTTGATGAGCAAATGGAACTGTGGCTGGCTAGAACACTTGCCCACGCACGGCAAGCTGTGAAGCTGATTGTAATTTTGGAATCACCAAATGCTGGTGGCTTGGAACAAGCACGCCAAGACAGAACAAAACGAATTATCCATAATTCTCTCGGCGCATGGGGAGGAAAAATTCGCGTTAAGAAAATGGAAGAGCTTGTTGACTGGGCTTGGACATACAAAACATCGCTCCGAAATTTTATTGGCCTCCACAACATCCTTGATTGATCTGCTCAAGGCGATGTTGTGCGTGCGTCCGCAAGAGCGGTAGAGGGCTACCGCAGTCCAAGACGCTTTCGCGCACACGGGAGCCACAGTCATTCGCGCCAGCGTCCTGGACTGCGCCAGCCCCCTGGCGCTTTTCCACCGCCTACCAATTCGGCTTCGCTTCAAACTTTGAAACTCGAACCGGCGGCGCAAATTGAATTCTGATCCCGCCTTGCGGGACATGTGCGCCCGCAAAGCGGTGTAGCGGCGGGCCTCCGGCCTGCCGTAGAGCCGTGGCGTCCCGCCCGGCGGATAAAACCGTGCGAACCACCAGAAGCCGTCGGAGGGTTGAGGCG
>JAYVCM010000425.1:0-3666 GCA_043749955.1 Limisphaerales bacterium
GATAGGCCTTGGCCACGGCCTGCGTCTCGTCGTAGAGATACGGGAAAATGTAGCCGGCGTTCTTCACTTCATCCTTCATCCTGGCCGGGCTGTCGGCGGGATAATTTTTTACGTCGTTGGAACTGATGCCGACGATGCCGACGGCGCGCGGCGCGTAATCGTAGGCGAGCTGCGCGAGTCCGCCACGGATGTGGACGACGTAGGGACAATGGTTGCACATGAAAATCACCGCGAGCGCGGCCTGGCCTTTGAAGTCGGCGAGCGAGACGGTTTTTCCGTTGGTGTCCGGCAGTTTGAAATCCGGCGCGGCCGTGCCGAGCGGCAGCATGGTGGATGGGGTGAGGGCCATGCGGGGAATTTGAAGCCAATCGGGAAATTCTTCAAGCCGCGAAATCAATGGCCGGAGATGAATGACGAATGACGAAACCAGAATGACGAGAGAATGTCTGATATTATTTCCCAATGACAATCGGCACAATGGCCAGATGGTAGGGCGGCGCTGCCGCGCCGCCTTCCCCGCACCGGCTGCGATTCACGCCGGCGTCGCGGCAGCGACGCCCTACCAACGCACCGATTGTTTTTGAGAAATGGTATGAAGACTCATGCAGTCAACGCGAAAGACCCAGGCCAGGAACGCACGGACCAGCCGGCCGTCACGCAACGGCGTCGTTCCATAAATGCCGGATGCGCCGCCGGTCATTCGTCATTCGTCATTCGTCATTGGTGGTATCGCCGCACCGTGTGCCTCGCCGCAGCGATGCACCCACCACATCAAAAAAAGCGATGCTCCCAGCGCATGGACAGAGCGCGCGAACCGTGCGCGAACATTTTTGACACGGCGCGGGCATGGCTTAAACTGCGCGCGACTTTCTTATGCCTACACATTATCTCGCCTGCGACCTCGGTGCCGACAGCGGACGCCTCATGCTTGGCACGCTCGCCGACGGCAGGCTCTCCCTGGAGGAGCTGCACCGTTTCCCCAACGGCCCGGTGAAGACGAGCGGCGCGCTGCACTGGAACCTCGACGGGCTGTTCACCGAACTCAAGGCCGGCCTGAAAAAAGCCGCCGCCAAGAATCTGCCCCTCGCCAGCATCAGCACGGATTCGTGGGGCGTGGACTATGTGCTCTATGACGAGCGCGGACTGGTCCTGCCGCCGGTCTGGTGCTACCGCGATGCACGCACGGCGAGCGGCGTGGAAAACGTCCGGGCCAAAATGGCGTGGCCGGCGATTTACGCCGAGACCGGCATCCAGTTCATGGCGCTCAACACCATTTACCAGCTCGCCGCCGAAACGCCGGAGCGGCTGGCCCATGCGAAACAACTTCTGCTCATCGGCGATGCCTTCAATTATTTCTGCTCCGGCGTGGCGCGCAACGAAGTCTCCCTCGCCAGCACCACGCAGCTTTACAATCCGCAGTCGAAGACGTGGTCGAAAAAACTTTTGCACGCGCTCAATCTGCGCGAGGAGATGTTCGCGCCCATTTGCGCGAGCGGCACGCGGCTCGGCCCGCTGAAAAAAAATCTCGCCACGGAAACCGGCCTGCCGCAGATCGAAGTCATTGCGACGTGTTCACATGATACTGGCGCGGCGGTCGCTGCCGTGCCCGCGAGCGGCGAGAACTGGGCCTACTTGAGTTCCGGCACCTGGTCGCTCATGGGCGTCGAGTGGCCGCAGCCCGTCATCAATGAACAGTCCCGCACCCTCGGTTTCACGAACGAGATCGGCTTTGGCGATTCCGTCCGCCTGCTCAAAAACATCGTCGGGCTTTGGACGATCCAGGAATGTCGCCGCCAGTGGGCGAAGGAGGGGAAGAAATACGATTACGCCGCGCTGGAAATACTGGCGGCGGACGCGCCGCCGTTTGTTTCGCTCATCAATCCTGATGACCCGCGCTTCTTAAGCCCGGACAACATGCCGAAGAAGATCGCCGAGTTCTGCGCGGAGACCGGCCAGCCCGTGCCGGCCAACCACGGCGCCTATGTCCGCTGCATCTACGAAAGCCTGGCGCTGTTTTACCGCGTGACGTTGCGCCGGCTGGAGCGGATCACGGGGGAAAAAACCGAGCGGCTGCACATCGTCGGCGGCGGCAGCCAGGCCACCACGCTCAACCAGCTCGCGGCGAACGCGCTGAAAATTCCCGTGCTGGCCGGCCCGACGGAATGCACCGCCATCGGCAACATCCTCATGCAGGCCATCGCGCTCGGCCACATCGGGTCGCACGCGGCGGCGCGTGAAATCGTGCGGAATTCTTTTGAGGTGAAAACCTTCACGCCGCAGGACCCCGCGCTGTGGGACGCCGCCGCCGCGCGGTTTGAAAAACTGGTGAGTTGAACCGGAACGCCGAAGCTGAAACCGCCGCTGGCGTAGGGCAGGCTTACAGTCCCGCTCGGAGCGGGATTCACGGGGCTTACCAGCCCCGTGTTGCTATCGCGAGGCGTGCTTTTTCCAACGGCCAAACCGGCGGCTATAAGCCGCCGGCATCCCGCTCCGAGCGGGACTGTAAGCCTGCCCTACCGCCGTGGGCCGGGCGCGCGAAAAATTCGATTTCGGAATTCGGGTTGAACCGGAGCGGAGGCCGGCCTAAAAACTTTTCGCCACCAGCGCGCGCGCCTGCCGGATCAGGTTCAGATCTTCCGCCAGATTTCCGAAGCGCAGGTTCGGCAGGCCGCTTTGCTGCTGGCCGAGCAGTTCGCCCGGCCCGCGCAGTTTCAAGTCCGCCTCCGCGATTTTGAAGCCATCGTTCGTTTCCTCCAGGATTTTCAGCCGCGACTGCGCGTCCGCGTGCTGCGCGTCGGAGATCAAGATGCAAAAGCTCTCGTGTGCGCCGCGCCCGATGCGCCCGCGCAACTGGTGCAACTGCGCCAGCCCGAAATGTTCCGCGTTCTCCACGAGCATCACCGTCGCGTTCGGCACGTCCACGCCCACCTCGATGAGCGACGTGGCGACGAGCGCCTGGATTTTGTTCGCGCGGAACTCCCCCATCACCGCCTCCTTCTCCGCCGGCTTGATGCGCCCGTGCAGCAGGCCGACCTTGAACGGCGTCAGCGCGCGCTGCACGTTCGCAAATTCCTTCGTCACCGCCTTGATGTCCTGGTCCGTGTCCGCCACCTCCACGCGCGGATAAACGATGAACGCCTGCCGTCCGCCGGAAATTTTCTCGCGGATGAACTCAAAAACCTTCGGCAATTTGACCGTCGCCCGCACAAACGTCTTTATCTGGCCGCGTCCGCCGGGCAGTTCATCAATCACCGAAACATCGAGGTCGCCGTAAAGCGTCAGGCCGAGCGTGCGCGGGATCGGCGTGGCGGTCATCACGAGCAGATGCGGATAATTCCCTTTGCGCACCAGCGTTTCGCGCTGCGCCACGCCGAACTTGTGCTGCTCGTCAATGATCACCAGGCCGAGCTTGGGCAGATCGAAGCCCGCCGTGAACAAGGCGTGGGTGCCGATGAAGAGTGATGCGTGATGCGTGATGCGTGATGCTGCAATGCGCGAGCCTTCGATGTTGGATGTTGGATGTTGGATGTTGGATGTTTTCTTGCTCCCAGTTTGCAGTTCAACTTTCACACGCAGCGGCTCAAACCACTTCGTAAAATTTCTAAAATGCTGCTCCGCCAGAATTTCCGTCGGCGCCATGAGCGCGACGTTGAAGCCGCTTTCCAA
>JAYVCM010000426.1:0-3369 GCA_043749955.1 Limisphaerales bacterium
TAATTGTCCACGGTCGAAAGCGGCAGCGTCGCCGACGACATCGCGAGGAAAAGAACCGGCTGATCCGACGGATTGACTTTGTTGTAAGTCGGCGGCGACGGCATGTTCGGCGGCAACTGCCGCAACGATTTCGCAATCGCCGCCTGCACGTCCTGCGCCGCCGCGTCAATGTCGCGGCTCAGCGAGAACTGGATCGTGATCTGCGCGCTGCCCTGCGAACTGACCGACGACATCGAGTCCACGCCGGCAATCGTGGAGAGTTGTTTTTCCAGCGGCGTGGCGACGGCGGAAGCCATCGTTTCGGGACTCGCACCGGGCAGACCGGCGGAAACGGAAACCGTCGGATAATCCACGCTCGGCAGGTCGCTCACCGGCAGTTGATGAAAGCCGACGAGGCCGACCAACAAGATCGCCGCCATGACCAGCGTGGTCATCACGGGGCGGCGGATGAAAAGTTCGGGAATGGTCATGGCTGACTAAAATAAAAAACATCCAACAACCAACATCGAACATCCAACAACCAATTTTTCATCCGGCGGTGCGGGTTCGGCGTTCGTTCAATAAATTCCTTTTCGCCGTTTGAATGCTGGAAAAGAAAATGCGGATGAGTTCGTCGGCTTCGCTCAAAATAAAAATCAAGGTCGTTTCGTCTTTTGCCCAGCCTTTGCGTTTGATGAGCCGCGCCCAGCGGCGCGTCTCTCGCAATTCCTTGAGGCAGATTTTAAGTTTGTGGATGAAATCTTCGCGCGACTCCGCGTCCTCGGCCTCGCCGTGATTCGGATAAGGTGACGTGCCCGAGCGCAAAATTTGTCCGGCCACATGATTGCCCGCGCGGGTCGCGGGCAATGTTTCAGAGAGATCAATGATGGCCGAGGCAAATTCGAGCAGCCGGTCTTCCAGATCGAATTTGCGATTCTTGTCCCCGTCATTGAACACCCAAACTTCGTCCGCCGCGTCATTGGATGTTGGTTGTTGGATGTTCGATGTTGGATGTTTTTTCATTTCAGATTTCCGGTTGAATTGGTTGAAACACCAGCCTCGGCGGAATTTTTGTCGCTGACCGCCACTCCCGGCGCGAGCCGCAACTGCCCGTCCGTCACCACCGTTTCCCCCGCGCGCACGCCGGACGTGATCACCGTCACGTTGCGGCAGTTCACGCCGGTCTGCACCGGGCGCGACTCGACCGTTTGATCCGGCTTCACGACGAAAACAAACTGCCCGCTCTGCCCGGCCTGCACCGCCTGCGACGGCACGACCACCGCGTTCGTCAGCTCATCAAGCTGGAGGGAAACTTTTACGAACTGGCCCGGCCATAATTTTTCATCCGCGTTCGCGAACGTCGCCTTGAGCAAAATGGTTCCGGTCATCGCGTCCACGGCGTTGTCCACAAAGGTCAGTTCACCCGCCGGCGGCGCGCCCTCCAGGTTTTCAAAACTCGCCGTGACGGTGAGCGTGTGGCTGCGCATTTGTTTTTGGATCTCCGGCAGAAATCTTTCCGGCACGGCGAACGCCGCGTAGATGGGCTGAATCTGGTTGATGGTCAGCAGCACATCATCCGACGCCTTGACCACGTTGCCCGCGTGAAAGGCGAGGCTGCCCGTGCGCCCGTCAATCGGCGCGCGGATTTCGCAGTAGCCGAGGTTCAACTCATCCGACCGCACCGTGGCCGCGAGCGCGTCGCGGGTGGCCTTGCCGGTGTCGAATTCATCCTGGGAAATCAGTTTCTGCCCGAACAATTTCTGCTGGCGGGCGAACTGGATCTGCGCGTTTTCCAACTGCGCCTCGTCGCGCGCCAGCGTCGCCGCCGCCGGCCGCGAATCAATGGAGAACAGCAGGTCGCCCTGCCTGACTTTCTGGCCTTCCGAAAAATTCACCGCGCTGATGACGCCGCCGATCTGCGGGCGGATGGTGACGCTCGAAACCGGCAGGACGTGGCCGACCGGCGGCGGATCAATCAGCACCGGCACATTGGTTCCGACCGCCCTGGCCGTCAGCACCGGCGCGGGCGCGGAATTTTTGGCGGGAGAATTTTTCCGGTCGCAGCCGCCGGCGGACAGCATCAAAAGCACCGGCAGCAACCTGGCGCATCTTGACACTGCCCCCGGAGCGCCGGTCTCCGACCCGGCAGGAGTTGAACTGCGCCCACAAACGCGCCGGATCGGAGATCGGCGCTCCGCAATGCCTGCCGGATCGGGGGCAGTGTCAAGATGCACCGGCAACAATCTGGAAAACGAGTTCATCACAGCCCGGCTCTTTCCTTGTGCCAGCCGGTGGTTTGCTCGTAGGCGTGCGCCAGCCGCAGCATCGTCTCCTCGCCGAACGGCTGGCCCAGCAGTTGCAGGCCGATGGGCAGCTTCGGATTTTTGGTGAACCCGCACGGCAGGCTGATGCCGCAGATGCCCGCGAGATTGCAGGAGATCGTGAAGATGTCCGACAGATACATCTGCAACGGGTCGCCGGATTTCTCGCCGAGCTTGAACGCCGCCGTCGGCGATGTCGGCGTGACGATGG
Source organism: Limisphaerales bacterium (assembly GCA_043749955.1). Classification (GTDB taxonomy): domain Bacteria; phylum Verrucomicrobiota; class Verrucomicrobiia; order Limisphaerales; family UBA11358; genus UBA11358. Next base: position 2,512 of record JAYVCM010000426.1, read on the forward strand.
CGTCCACTTTTTCGAACGCCTTCAGAAAATCGTTGCGGATGAGCGTGCGGACTTTTTGCGCCTGCAAATAATACGCGTCGTGATAGCCGCTGCTCAAAACGTAGGTGCCCAAAATAATCCGGCGCTTCACTTCGTCGCCGAATCCAGCGCCGCGTGTTTTGGAATAAAGTTCAATCGGGTCAGCGCCATCCACTCGCGCGCCGTAGCGGATGCCGTCAAATCGCGCGAGGTTCGCGGACGCCTCCGCCGTCGCGATGATGTAATAAACCGCCACGGCATAATCCGTGTGGGGCAGAGAAATCTCCACGATCTCCGCGCCGAGGTCCGTGAATTTTTTCACGGCGGCGTCCACGGCGGCTTTCACTTCCGCGTCGAGTCCGCCGATCATGTATTCCTTCGGCAGGCCGATTTTCAAACCCCGGATGTCGCCTGTCAGCGCCTTGGTGTAATCCGGCACCGGCTGCGGCACGCTCGTCGAATCGCGCGGGTCAACGCCGCTCATCACGCCCAGCAGCGTTGCCGCGTCGCGCACGTCCTTGGTGAACGGCCCGATTTGATCCAGCGAACTCGCAAACGCCACGAGGCCGTAGCGCGAGATGCGGCCGTAAGTTGGCTTCATCCCCACCACGCCGCACAGCGCCGCCGGCTGGCGAATCGAGCCGCCGGTGTCCGTGCCAAGCGAGGCGATGCACTCGTCCGCCGCGACCGCCGCCGCCGAGCCGCCGGACGAGCCGCCGGGAATCCGCGTCGTGTCCCACGGATTGCGCGTGACGCCGAACGCGGAATTTTCCGTGGAGCTGCCCATCGCGAACTCGTCCATGTTGCACCGGCCAAAAACAATCGCGCCCGCCGCCTTCA
>JAYVCM010000427.1:0-5730 GCA_043749955.1 Limisphaerales bacterium
AAGGCGTTCGTGTCACCGGTCAGATCCCACAGGTAAGGATTGCCACCGCCGACGGTGTTGTAGAACGAGAAGCTCGCACCATTCGGGCCGGAGAAGAGCGCGCTGCGGTTGTTGTCGTTGACGCGGACTTCAAAGGGCACCAACGGCGAAGTCGTGCCAATGCCCACGTTGCCGCTCATCACGGACTGATTGCCCGTGAACGCATTGCCGCCCGCGCGCAACGCCACGTTCGATGACAGCCGCGCGTCCGCCACCGTGCCGGTGGTAACTTGCGAGCCATTGAGTGCGTTGAGGCCGCTGCCGTTGCCGACGAACGAACTGCCCGGATGTGTGAACGCGTGCGGCGAACTGAACGTGGCCGATAAATTTGCATCCGTCACCTGCCCGACGAGGCTCGACGCGTTCACCGCGCCGGCATACATCGCATACGGCGTGGGCGTGACAGCCTGGCGCGGAGTCAACGTGCCGAACGCGCCGTTGCCATTGGTGCGGACGCCGAGTTCGAGCCAGCGGGGATTGCCGAGGTTGAAAACGCTGCCGCCGAAATCCAGCGTGACGGTGAACGCCCCGTTGGCCACGGCCACGGCGTTGTTGGTCAGCGTGGCCGAAACCTGTGTCCCGGCGCTGACGGCGTCCCACGCGCTGAAGGTCAGGTCGTAGGGTCCGTTGGCGATGTTCGTGCCGTCATTGAGCCGGCCTTGAAAGGTGAACGCCGTGCCCTGGGCGTGGGCAGCAGCGGGTTGATAAACAAGCGTGGCCAGCAGCGTGGAGGCGGCCAGCAAAGATTTTAATTTAGTTTTCATGTTTGAGCGTTGGTTTAGTTAATTGTCCTACACTCATTCATGCGTAAGCCCCGGGAAGAACGGCTCAAAAAAAAATTGAAAAATTTGGAGGAGCCAAATGGAGCGCGTGGCGACATGTGTGCATCGCACGGCAGGGCGGCGCTGCGGCGCCGTCGGAGACAAGGCAGAGCGGCAGCTCTGCCCTACCTACGGCTGCATTTCCCGGTGCAGCCAGGCGCGGGCGAAGGTCCAGGAGCGTTTGGCGGCGGCGAGGGAAATTTCCAGCGAGGCGGCGGCCTGCTCCAAGGTGAACCCGGCAAAGTAGCGGAGTTTCACCAGTTCGGCATCCGCCGGGTGAATGGCCGCGAGTTTTTCCAACGCGTCGTTCACGGCGAGAATCTGCCCGTCCTCCGTTTGGTCGGCGGCAATTTCCAAATCGTCAACATCAAGGTGCGCCTGACCGCCGCCACGCCGTTCGGCCTGTTTGCGGCGGGCATGATCCACGAGGATGCGCCGCATGGCTTCCGCCGCCGCGCCGAAGAAATGGCTGCGGCCATGCCATTGGCTGTCCGCCGCGCCGCCGAGCCGCAACCACGCCTCATGCACCAGCGCCGTGGGCTGGAGCGTGTGGCCGGAGCGTTCGCGGGACATTTTGGCGGCGGCCAACTGGCGGAGTTCGGCATAGACCAGGGGGAAAAGTTTTTCGGTCGCCGCCGAATCGCCGCCTTGAATGGCATTTATCAGCAAGGTGACATCGCTCATGCGGGCGCATCATGCGGAAAAGCCGTTTCAAAGAAAATGAAAAAACTTGCCGCACACGCCCAAGACACGCCTGGGATGAATTGAGTGGTCGAATTTTTCCCTGCGATTCAAGGCAGGAAAAAATAGACGTTGGAATTGTCGGTGCCGGCCACGATGCCGGTGGCGTTGCCGGAAATTTTCATGGGCCAGGCCATGGTTTTGGTGGGGTAGCTCCACTGGAGATTCCCGGCCTGATCATAGAGATAAAAATCGCCGGAAGTTTTGTAGCCGTCGGTGACGGTGATGAACTTTCCGGCGGCATCGAAGGAGGTGCCGTTGGGATCCTGCGCCGTCGCCTTCTCCCAAAGCTGCTTGGCGACACCGTTCTGGTTCGAGAACAGAAATACTTTGCCGCGAATGGCCGAGCCCTTGGGTGCGTTGCCAACGGCGGACACCAGCGAGCCATCGGACGAAATGGCGACACAGCCGCAGCGTTCACAGCCGTCCAGCGTAGCCGTCCAAGTCGGCGCGTTTGAAATGCCGAAGCCGGCGGTGCTGAAGTAATAGGCGCTGGCGTCATCGGCACCAACCACACAGCCGGAACCGTTGGCCGCCATGGCGACCCAGTGAGTGAAGCTGTCTTTTGGCTGCTGCCATGAACCGCGAACGACGACCACGCCGTTGTTGTTTTGCAAAAGCTGCACCACCCCTCCGTGTGCGCCGTCCCCATACTTGACTCCGTGCGTGCCGGTCACGATCCATTGACCGTCGTCGGAGATGTCCACGGAAACCACGTTGTCGTTCGTTCCGCAGGGGATGATTTGCGGCGCGGACCAGCTTGCGCCAGTGCGCTGGAAAAAATAGGTGGCTTCCGCCCCGGCGACCAAATAAGACCCGTCGCCCGACAGTGCCAGCCGGCTGACCCGGCCTTGGGTGGGACAGTTCAGCACCTTGGTTCCGGTCGCGGCATCGTAGGCGAAGACAAACCCGGTCCCCGGTGCAACCATTCCACCACCGGCGGCCCAGGCGCCGTCACGCGACAAGCCCACCCAGTAAGTTCCTTCCGTGGCCTGGAACGTGTCGCTCCACTGCAAAGTGCCGGCGGCGTTCCAAAGAAAAACACCGTAAGTGTTGGTCGTCGGGGGAACATAAACGGCATTGGTGCCATCTGTGTATAGGTGATAAAAATTACCCGCGATGACCCGTGAGCCATCTCCGGAAATATCCACCGAGTTGATGTAGGCGTTGGTGTTGCTGGGCATGGGGTTGACCTTCCAGACGAATGTTTTTGCGCTGGGTGGCGCGGTCGGCAGCCCGGTGCAACCGCTGATGACGAAGCCGGCGACGGCCAGCGCGACGACGGACGTGAACTGTCTGGTGATGGATGCGATTGGTTTCATGGTTGGTTTTCCTTTCGGTTTTTTATGTGAGCCGGACGCCCGGTTATTTAACAGTGATTTTTCCCTTCGGGTCAATGGCCGGATGCGTGCGCCAAAATTGTTCCGCCGCCGAACGATGGGCTTGCGCGCCCGCCAAATCGCCCGCCTGCTCCGCCACCTGCACCCAGTTGGTGAAAGCGGAGTCGAGCATCGTGGCCAAAATTTTCAGCGAGGGATTTTGTTCCAGCAAATCACGATGCAAGGCCGTGGACCGGTCAGCCAAGGCGACCGCTTCCGGCCAGCGTTTCAGTTGCGCGAGCTGCTCGGACTGACGCTGCCAGCCATAGGCCAGATCAATCTTGGCCCACAGCAGGCTGGGTCGCAGCACCCCGGCCTCGGAATCTCTCGGAGGCGGCGGAGCCATGATGTCCGGATCATTTTGCTCCCAACCGGCGACGACCGCCGCGCGAATTTCATTGGCCCGCGAGGTTCTGGCCAGCCCGGCTTCAGCATCAGCGGCTTTTTCGCCGGCACGCGGATACCAAGCCAGTTCATTGGCCAGGTCACGGCGGAATTCGGCGGAGTGTGGATATTCTTTTACGAGTTGTTCCAGCAGGGCGAGGCGTCGTTCCGATTTTGCCATTTTTTCCGGGTCATCCGGCAGGACGGCCGCCGCATCAATTCCCAAGGCCCAAACCAGCCCGAGCCGGGCATACGGATCTTTCGGACTTTCATACACCAGCCGTTCAAAAATGGCGATGGCCTGCGGCTGAAATTCTTTCACCCCGGCGGTGTCGTTATACCATAATTTTGAGCAGATAATTGTCCAGCCCAGGGCGGCGTGGAAGGCCCGGTTCTCCGGCTGCTCGCGGACCAGTTGCTGCTGGATGGCCAGCGCGGAATGGTAGGCCGGAACGACCACCTGCTGGTAATCCTCGCCAATGGCCTTGGCACTGAATCCATACCGCGCATAAAGCCGGCCCGCCTCCGCGCGCAGGGCGGAATCCGCCGCCGCCGACTTCAGAAACGGCTCATAGCGATCCAGCGCCGCCCGCATCAACTTGACGCGCACGGTCTGCATGCCCGGGAAGTCGTAGAGATCGTCATTCGCCACGGCGAGCAAATCCTCCACCGCCGCGCGGGCTTGTTCAAAATTTTCCCGCGCGCGCAGCTGCGCCGCCTCCGCGAGCCGGCGATGTTTTTCGGAGATGCGAAATTGGATGGAGATGCCGATGATGCCCGCCAGCAGCGACAGCATCACGACCGACACCATCGCAAAACCCAACTTGTGCCGTCCCACCATTTTCTGGAACCGATACAGCTGGCTCGGCGGACGGGCCACGACCGGTTCGTTGTCCAGATGCCGCTGGATGTCCAGCGCCAGCCCGTTGGCCGTGTCATAACGCCGCGTGCGGTTTTTCTCCAGGCATTTCATCACGATCCAGTCGAGGTCGCCGCGCAACTGGCGGATCAATTTCGGCCCCTCGACCGCGCGCCGTTTGGCCGCCGTGGTGAGTTCATCACCTTGCAGCGTCGCCAGCCGCAGGCTCGGACGGGCCGGTTCCTTTTCGCGGATCGTCCGGCGCATCTCGTCAATGCCCGACGCCATGATTTTCTGGCCGTCAAACGGCGTGCTGCCCACCAGCAGTTCGTAGAGCAACACGCCCAGCGAATAAATGTCGCTGCGCGTGTCAATGTCCAGGCTGCTCATCTCGGCCTGTTCCGGACTCATGTAAGCGGGCGTGCCGATGAACTGGTGCAACTGCGTGTAAATGGTCGCGTCGGTCAGGCGGCCTTCCGTCGCTTTGGCAATGCCGAAATCAATCACCTTGGGCACCGGCACCCCGTCGTTCAGCGTCACCAAAATGTTCGATGGCTTGATGTCGCGGTGGATGATTCCCTTTTGATGCGCGTGCTGGATGGCCTGGCAAACCTTGATGAACAGATCGAGCCGCTCTTTGGTCGTGAGATTGGCCTGGTCGCAGTAGTCGGTTATGCGGATGCCGCGGACCAGCTCCATCACGAAATAGGGCCGGCCCACGTCGGTCGTGCCCGCATCGAGCACCTTGGCAATGTTCGGATGATCCATCATCGCCAGCGCCTGCCGCTCCGCCTCGAACCGGGCGATGACCTGCTTGGTGTCCATGCCCAGCTTGATGACCTTGAGCGCCACCCGGCGGCGCACCGGCTCGGTCTGCTCGGCCACATAGACCACGCCACAACCGCCTTCACCAACGCGCTCCAGCAATTTGTAGCGCCCGATTTTCTGCCCGGCGGATTCCTCGGCGGATTCTGATGTTATTAATTTTTCTCCAGAAACAACCAGCGTAGCCGGCGCCGCCAGAAACCGCTCGGTCACTCCCGCATCCGCCCGCAGCAACGCCTCCACCGCCGCGCGCAATGCGGCATCCCCGCCACACTCGCGATCCAGCAACGCCGCGCGTTTGGCCACGGACGACAATTCAACCGCCGCGTTGAACAACGCTCGCTCTCGTGAAGAATTTGGATTCATCGGATGGGACAGCCCAGCTTCTATAATTAAGTGCGTGAAAACGATGAAAAACCGCTCAAGAAAATCCTGTCAATTCAACATCTTCAGCATTTTAACCATGAAGCCAGAATGTGCGGGCAGAAGCGCGTGGTGCGCATTTTGTTTTAATTCCTGCCAGGCACCAGCGGCGCGAAAGAAACATTTAACCGAATCCATGCGGTGGGAATTCAACGCCAAGGCGCAAAGCCGCCAAGACGCAAAGCTGGGACAAAGAAATCTCAATCCGTTGGTGGGGTGCTGACACCCACCAACCAGTGCCGCCAATACCGGAATGGAA
>JAYVCM010000428.1:0-2911 GCA_043749955.1 Limisphaerales bacterium
ACGAAATCGAAGTCACCAAGCACGGGAGGCCCATCGCCCGCATCACGCCCTTGCCCAAGCCTGCCGCGCACAAACTCGTCAAGCCCGACATCATGGCGCAGTTGAAGGCGACGTGGGGCGACCGCATCTTTTCCGCCAAGGAAGTCGCCCAGATGCGCGCCGATGAATTGGAAGGTGAAGAAGGATGATCGCCTATCCGGACACGTCGTTTCTGTGTGCGCTCTACCGGCGGCAGGACAATTCCCCGGACGCGGCGGCGCATTTTAAGACCATGCCGGAGGCGTTGCACGTTTCCAGCCTGCTGCTGTTTGAATTCCGCCAGTCCCTGCGCTTTCAAGTCTGGCTGCACGCGCACAAACCAGACAAAGGTTTTCCACAAGCCGATTGCGACGCCGCTCTCGGCAAACTGCAACTCAACCTGGACGCGGGCGCGGTGGTGATTGTCCCGGCGGACTGGTCGGACGTGCATCACCGCGCGGAAAAACTTTCGGCCAGCCACACCAGCACGCGCGGACAACGGGCCTTTGACCTGCTGCACATCGCCACCGCCCTGCATCTGGACGCACGGGATTTTTTGAGCTTCGACGACCGCCAGCGCGAACTTGCTAAACGGGAAAGGTTAAAAGTGAAGCCATGAAGTGCTGGAAAATGTCTTCGTTCAAACCTTTCATTTGTAAAATACATGGATGCTTTTGAAAAAGAATGGTGGTGGCTCACTCCTAATCATACTTCTGAAAAGTGTGAGTCTGCGTTGGCTTGGGAAACTGCGCGCCGCACGAAATCCTATCCGCCTCTTTGGCGGAAATGGCACGAGCAAATCCTGCCAATTTTCAGCGACCCGACACGACGCGATCTCGGCGACATGATGAGAAAGTGGCATCTTCTTCAGACAGCTAGACAAGTAATTCCAGAGCCGTATATGAATCTCTTTCGAATGAATTTCGATCCCAAATCACATTGGTTGGAACTTTCCGACAATCAGCGTTGGAGTGCGCGGGGATATACGATTCACAATGGAACGCCAATTAAGCTCGCCGACGAGCTGCTGCTACCAAGACAGACATCGTTGCAACCTAACTCGGTTGCTGTGGGTATTTGCGAGATAGACAGAAACTCGAATGGGCATTTGCTTGTAAAGCCAATCCGTGACGGAGATGTTTTAGAGCAAGTCCAGAATGCAGAATGGTTTCAACGTCTTCAGTTTCCCAACACTCTGACATTTCCTGCACGATTTCTTTACGCCCACTTCGATACGCGCCAAAGTCGGAACGTGCTGCTTGATGCTTGGGATCAACAGATGATTGAGTGGTTGGGCTTACCAAAAATTGAAGACGCATCGGAATACGATTGGAAAAAGATTGCGGCAGCAAAAAATTCATTTGCAGTTCTGTGGAATCCCGGCACTCGTGAACCGCAGGACTTTTGGACTCCTGACGCCAATACCAAAACCCTCACAAGTCGGCCAAAACAGCATGAGATTCATGTTGTTCCTTCTAATGTCCTACCATTTGCTATTTTGCTTGTCCCGGCCACACACAGTCCGGTCACTTTTCGCGCTGCCTTTCACACGCAACTTAAAAAAGCCCGGTTCGACAAGTGGTTTCCTAGTTGTGTTGCGCACTGGAAAACTCAAACAGTGGAAATACCAATTGCGTCTCATAACGCGGATGGGGGGTTCAAGCGCAATGCAAAGGGATTTCAAGTTTATGAAAAAATTGTCCGTTTCTTGTTCGATCCAAAAGAACATCTGCCGCAGAAGCAGAAAACAGCTAAATCGGCACGACGCGTCAACCCTTGGCTAGGACTTGCGGCAAATGATGTTGTTTGCCGAGGGCAGTCATTGCTGAAGAAAACACCGGCGACTGATTTTCTCTGCAAATTCTGTGCTGCTGGGAATTCCGCCGAACCTTTCGCCATCCGCCGCCGAAAGAGTTCATACGAGTTACGGAATCATCAACGTAGTGCAAAAGAGAGATTGGACGAACTCGACAACTTGTTTGGAAATCTCGACAAAGCCTTGGATGATTGCCTGGACGAGAACACCAAGAAATGGGGTTTGTCACCTCGTTAAAAAGCGCGCGACAGAATTTGCGGTAACTTTGTTGGCGGACTTCGCAAAGCCAAATCTGACCAACTAAGGTCAGGCATGGCTAAAATTCGCAAAGTAAATCGCAAGTCGTTCAAACGTCAAAGTCAGAAAGTATGCCTTCGTGTTCAGAGGCTTTTATTCGCCATCAGCCTTCTCACGGTTTGCGGCAAACTAATTCCTTTGATTGAAGAGTTGTTGAAAATGTTTAAGTGAAAAGCAAAACTTGATTCATCGGAACATGTCAGTTTTAATTTCACCGAAGCGAGACAAGGAAATTTCTTTTAAACCCGGAGCATGAGTTCCATTCCCAGCGGCCTCGCCGCCAACGCGCCCGATGTCGAGGCCGACATCGAGCAGAGCCGGCTGTTCAATGCCGACCTTGCGCCTGTGCCGCAATCGCGACGCAAGTGGGGCATGTTGAGCTTCGCCGCGCTGTGGATTTCCATGTCCGCGTGCATCCCGACCTACATGCTCGCGTCGGGCCTCATCGGCGGCGGCATGAACTGGTGGCAGGCCATCCTCACGATTTTTCTCGGCAACCTCATCGTGCTGATCCCGATGATCCTCAACGCGCACGCCGGCACGCTTTACGGAATTCCGTTTCCGGTCTATTGCCGCGCGTCGTTCGGGACGAAGGGCGCGAACGTGCCGGCCATCCTCCGTGCGCTCGTTGCGTGCGGCTGGTTCGGCATCCAAACGTGGATCGGCGGCGAGGCGATCTACAAAATCTGCGTGACGATTTTCAACCTGCATCCCGCGCCGGCGACGAACTGGCTCGGCATCACGGGCGGACAATTCCTCTGCTTCCTGTTTTTCTGGGGC